>NZ_JBEXCS010000148.1:0-14531 GCF_040605395.1 Streptomyces sp. NPDC005648
TGGCGGCGAACCGGCTCTTCCTGCCCTGCTCCGCAGGAACTTCGCTTCCTCCCCCGGCTGAAGCCGGGGGTATCCACGAAGGAGAGACCCGATGAACACCGCCACCAACCAGGCATCCCACTGGCTCTTCCCCGGCCGACGGGCTGGCCAGCCGGCCCGTCCCGACCACCTGTCCGCGCTCCATGGCGAGATCGGTGTTCCGGTCGCTGCCGCCCGCGGAGCTGCCATTCGACAGCAACTCCTGGAATTGCCCGCCCCCGTCGTGGCGAAGGCCCTCAACTACCACGACAAGACCACCAGCCGCCTTCTCAGGGAGACCGGCGGGACCTGGAGCCGATACGCCGCTGGCGATCACAACCGGTCACCATTGGGCTGGGTTCCTCGGGGAACCGACGACAGCTGAACACGAGAGCCCACCAGTAGACCCCAGAAACCCGGGAATTCAGGCGTGGACCAGTTCCAGTGCCTGCTTCAGGTTGTACTCGGCAATGCCTGCCATGAACGCCCGGTCGGGGAAGTCCCCGTCGAGCAGCCGCAGCGGACCCGCCGTCAGCGAGAGCCGTTGTGCGAGCATGTAGAGAGCGAGCCGGTCCTCGTCCAAGCCGTCCACCCTCAGCGGCTGGTAGGCGTCGTGCAGTCGGATTTGTAGAAACACGTGCTCCCACTCGACGTCGAAGTACATCGATCCCTCGATGTCGATCGCCACGGGGTTTCCGTCGGCTTCCACCAGCACATGGTCGGGTCCCAGTTCGCCGTGCACGACTGCGTACTCCGCGCGTGGCCGCACCGTCGCTGCCAGGCCCAGCAGCCGCTCCTCCAGCCGGTCGCGGGCGGCCGCGATCCGCGGATCGCGCGAGGCTGCCTCGGCAAGGTCCCGCAGCGCACGGTCGAGGACCACCCCCTCGCACGACGTGCCGCGCGACGTTCCTCCTCCGTCGACTACGGCCACCTTGCCGTACGCCGGTGCCCGGTGACCCCGCATTGCCCCCAGCGACTCCGCGAGCCGGGCCATGACCGGAGCAGCCGCGCCCGCGTCACGCGCGAGCAGCTCCTCCAGGGTCTCCCCCGGAAGGTCCTCGACGATCGCAAGGTCGGCCGGGCAGTAAGCGCCATCGCAGTCGACGAGGCGGATCGCCGGAACGCGGACGCCGAGCGCGTCCAGCCGCGCGTGCGCGGCCTGGAACAGATCGAGCCCGAGGCCGGGCGAGAACGGGTCGGTGAGGTCGTCGTCGCCCTCGGCCGTCGGCCAGTAGTTCTCAGCGTCGTCCCATAGGTAGGCGATCGCCGTCGTCGCGTCGTCCATCACCAGGCGGTACACGCCCTTCTTACTGCCGCCCGCGACCCGCTCGACCGCATCCAGCCGCCGCCCGCCGCCCAGCGCGGCCCGCGCCGCACCCGCCAACTGCTCCCGCGTCACTGCCCTCCTGGGTGCCACGTTCCGAACCGCCTCTCTGCCACGACAACCCGCGAACCCTACGGGAGCATCGACGTGGGGGCGATTGGTTTATTCCGGATCTGAGCACTCGCTGAACCAAGATCACATACAGTGACCACCGGACAGGGCTCCGCAGGGAACTGGCGACAGTTGAATACGCGAGCCCACCAGTACCGAGGGCCGTACCGTACTCGGCGATCTGGCCACCGTCGGCTGTGCCACCCGTCAGGACTGGCCACCGGCCGTCCCGCTCAGCTCGGTGGCGGCCGGGTTCGGTGGTGCGGTCGTGATCGGCATGCTCGTCGGCGTGTACCCCGCCTTCCGCGCGGCCCGCCTGCCCCCTACCGAAGCCCTTGCGACGGCTCAGAGAGCGCAGTCGGTGACATCCGGTGAGGGGATTCCGGCGTGTGGTGGACCCGCAGAGGGCCGTGCGTCGGCCCCGGGGCTTCGGCGGGCGGTCAGTTCAGGGTGCGGCGGGCCAGCACGGCGGCCTGGGCGCGGCTGTGGCAGCCGGTTTTCGTCAGCATGCGGCTGACGTGGGTCTTCACCGTGTGCAGGCTGACCACGAGATGGCCGGCGATCTCGGCGTTGCTGAGCCCGTCCCCGACCAGGCGGAGAACGTCGCGCTCTCGCGGGGTGAGTTCGGCGAGCCGGGCCAGGTCTCCGTTGTCGGGTTGCTGCCTGGCGGCGGCGAGGTGGCTTGCGATGATTCGCTGGGTGACGGCGGGGCTCAACGCGCTGTGCCCGGCGGCGGTGGCTCGCACGGCGGCGGTCAGTTCCTCGTAGGAGCTGTTCTTCAGTAGGAAGCCGGTGGCGCCGGAGGCGAGCGCCTGGTCGACGTATTCGTCGAGGTCGAAGGTGGTCAGCATGAGCGCCTGGGTGCGGCCGGGGCCGAGCAGGGCGCGTCGGCCGAGTTCGGCCAGTGTCCAGAGGCCGTCGCGGTGCGGCATGCGGATGTCCAGCATGATGACGTCGGGCTTGAGCTGGCCGCATACCTCGACGGCCTCCTTGCCGTCCTGGGCGGTGCCGGCGATGGTGATGCCTTCCTGGCTGCCCAGGATGGCGGCGAGGCCGTCGCGGATGATTCGCTCGTCGTCCACGACGACCACGGTGATCGGCTCAGACACCGGCGGCGTCCAGCGGGATCATGTTCAGTGGCAGGGTGGCCAGCACCTGGAAGCCACCGTCGTCGGTCGGGCCGGTGCGCAGTTCGCCGCCGAGCGCGTCGACTCGTTCGCGCATGCTGACCAGTCCGAGGCCGGTGCCCCAACTGGCCGCTACGGGCTCGGCGGGGCGGGAGTTGACCACCTCGCAGCGTAACTGCCCTGCGTCCTCGGCGATGTCGACCCGGACCCGGGCCCCCGGCGAGTGGCGGCGGGCGTTGGTGAGCGACTCCTGGACGATGCGGTAGACGGTGAGTTGCGCCGGCCGTGGCAGCGCGCCCGTGTCGGCCTCGATCTCGACCCGCCCGTCGACCTGGGCGCCGGCGGCCCGGCTGCGGTCCAGTAGTTCGGGCAGATCGCGCAGGCCCGGCATCGGGGCCAGCGGCGCCGCGTCCTCGGGGCCGCGCAACACCCGTAGCAGGTCGCGGAGTTCGCCGCCGGCCTGGCGGCCCGCGATGGCGAGTCCGTCGATCTGGGTACGCGCCCAGGCCGGGAGTTCGCCGCCGCGAGCGCGCAGGGTTTCGGCCTGTACCACGAGCAGGGTGAGGGAATGGGCGACGACATCGTGCATCTCGCGGGCGATCCGCACCCGCTCCTGCTGCGCGGCCTGCTGTTCGCGCAACTGCTGTTCGCGCAGTACGTCCGCCATGCGCCGCTCGGCCGCCGCGAGGTTCGCACGGTGGGTGCGGGCGGCGAACCCGGTGGCCCAGGCCAGCGGCATCGGGGCCAGGACGGCGATCACATCCGAACTGCCCCGGTACTGCGCCGAGACGGCGGTCAGCTGGTTGATCCACACTCCGGCGGCGACCACCGCACCGCCGCCGCCGAGCACGACCAGCCAGGTGCGGGCCCAGCTGGTGCAGTAACTGCCCACGTTGTAGAGGGCGACGGCCAGCGACAGGAAGACCAGCGGGGACAGCTTCATACCTGAGGCCGCACCCCCGACGAGCGCCGCCACCAGGGTGGCGAGGAGCACCAGGAACACCGTCACCGGCAGCTTGCGGCGCAGCGGCAGGGCTACCGCGGCCACCACCTCGGTGGCCAGCAGCAACCACCAGGCGCGAGCCGAGGGATCGGCACTCGACTGCATCAACAACGGTGCGCACAGGGTCAGTAGGACCAGTCCGGCATCGGCACCCCGCGGGCGCCATCCCGCACGCCACCGGTTCGAGTACTCCGTCACTCGGCCGACCCTAGCGGGATTCAACGCGGTCATCGTCACTCCTAGGAGCTACATCGACGCCCACCGGGACGGTGCCGGACTGTTCCACCGTCGCGTCCGGCTCGCGGCGCAGAGGCCGCGGCGTCCACCAGTTCCACCTGCCGAGCAGGATCATCGCCGCGGGCAGGACCACGGCCCGGATGATCGTGGCGTCCAGCAGGATCGCTGTCGCGAGCCCGACGCCGAGCTGTTTGAGGTCCAGAGTGGTCAGCGTGCCGAAGATCGAGAACACGGCGACCATGACCACGGCGGCGCTGGTCACGGTGGAGGCCGAGCCGGTGATGCCGCGCGCGACCGCCTCCCTGGTCGGCACCCCGGCGCGGACCGCCTCCCGGATCCGGCTCACCACGAAGACGTGGTAGTCCATCGAGAGCCCGAAGAGCACCACGAACAGGAACAGTGGCAGCCAGGTCACGATCCCGCCGTTGGACCGGAAGCCCAACAGGCCCTCGGCCCAGTGGTGTTGGAAGACCAGCGTGAGCAACCCGTAAGCGGCCCCCGCCGAAAGCGAGTTGAGCACGATCGCGGTGAGCGCGATGACCGGTGCCCGGAAGGTCACGAGCAGTACGACAAAGGTGAGCACGAGGACGAAGGCGATCGTCCACGGCATCGCGCCGGACACGTCGGCGGTGAAGTCGGCGTTCGTCGCGATCGGCCCGCCGACCGCGTACCGTGCGCCCGGCAGCCCGGAAAGCGCCGACGGCACAAGCCGTTGCCGTAGTTCGTCGAGCGCCTTGGCGGCCCTGTCACTGCCGACCGGGTACGGCACACCGACGTCGAGCACGGACACCGTCCGGTCCGCCGAGGTCTGCCGCTGCGGCGGCTGGTCGTGGGCGAACAGCGGCTCGGCCTGGGTGCGCCGGCCGAGGTCGGTCAGCGCCTCGCGCACCTGGGCCGCGTCTTTCGCCGGCGTGCGGACCGCGATCCGCAACGACGAGCCGGTGCTCGGGAAGGCCCCGGTCAGCCGGTCGTAGCTCTGCATGATCGGGATCGAGCGGGGCAGGTCGGCGTCGTCGGTCAGCCGCAACGTCATGCCCAGCGCCGGGGCGGCGAGCGCCAGCAGGCCGACGACGGCGACCACGAGGGTCGGCTTCGGGGCCCGCAGCGCGGGTCGCAGCACCGTCGGCCAGAACCGGCCCCCGCCCTCCTTGCGGGCCGTCAGCCGCCACACCAGCGGGACCCGCGGCCGGTCGAGCCGGCGGCCGAGCTTGGCCAGCAGCGCGGGCAGCACGGTGACCGAGCCGAGCACCGCGACGGTCACCACCAGGATCGAGCCGGTCGCCAGCGAGTGGAACGTCGCATCGTCCGCCAGGTACATGCCGGACATGGCGACCGCCACGGCGAGGCCCGAGACCACGACCGCGTGCCCGGAGGTGGCCGCCGCGATCTCGACCGCGTCGATATTGCCGCGTCCTTTGGCCCGCTCCTCGCGCTCCCGCTTCAGATAGAACAGCGAGTAGTCGACCCCGACCGCCATCCCGACCAGCAGGACGACGCTGTTCAGCACATCGGTCGTCGGCACCAGGTGCGAGGCCAGCGCCGACAGCCCGATCGCCGCCCCCACCGAGGACAGCGCCAGCAGCACCGGAACCCCGGCGGCGATCACCGCGCCGAAGGCCACCAGCAGGATCAGCAGGGTGACCGGGATGCTGATCAGCTCCGCCTGATGGAAGTCGCCCTTGATCCGGCCGTCGAGCGCCTCGTCCATCGAGGCGTCCCCGACCTCCTCGACCCGCAGCCCCGGGTACGACTTCGCGGTGGCCGCCGTCGCCTCCAGCAGCGGCCGGACCCGCGACCCGGCGTCGCTGCGCGCACCCGTCATCTCGGCCCGGACCAGCAGCGCCGACCGGTTCGGCGCCACCATAGCCGACTCCACCTTCGCCACCCCCGGCAGGGCCTTGAGCCGGGCGGCCACATCGGCGGCGGCCCGCCGGGCGGCCGACGCGTCCAGCGCGCCCGACCGGGCACTGATCAGCACGTTCTCCACCGCCGGGTCATGGAACCGGCCACTGTCCACGATCTCGACCGCCCGGCCCGACTCGCCCGGCGACATGGCCGAGTCGCTCGACTTCGTACCGGCCACCGCGCCCACCCCGACGCAGACCACGACGAACAGCACCCATCCGCAGATCGCCCGCCACGGGTGCGTCGCGCTCCATCGCGCGATCCGCACCGTCATCCCGCGTTCCACCATCGCCACGTCGCCTCCCCGGCTCACTGAGCGACTCGACGTCACTTGGATGCGGCCGGAAGGGACTTGCCGAGCATCGTGCAGACCGCGGCGTCGACCACCTTCTGGTCCGCGGCGCCCGACTTCTTGTCATGCAGCCCGAACAGCGTCGTGGTCACCACGGTGACCGAGCGCTTGCCGGTCGCGTCCGTGTAGTTCTGGCTCGCGTAACCGGGCACCCCACCGGTGTGCCCCCAGACCGGTCCGCACGGGCTGTTGTACTCCTCGATCCCGAGTCCGTACCGCGAGCTCCGCGGGTCCCCGGGTGTCTCCACCACGGTCGTCCTCATCTGCTTGAGCTGCGCGGGCCGCAGCAGCCCGCCGGACGCCAGCGCTCGCAGGAACCGCTGCTCGTCGGCCGGCGTCGACACGATCGCGCCGGCCGCCCACGCCCACGCGGGGCTGATCGACGTCACCAGCACATGCTCGCCCCGCGCCGGCCCGGCGAACGAGGTACCCTCGGGCACGCCCGGCGGAAGCAGCGGCGCCAGGTGTTCGGCGTCCGGCTCATACGCAGCGGCCAGCCTGGCCCCGTCCCGCGAGGTGCCGTTGGCCGCCAGATAGGTGTCGCGCAGCCCAAGCGGCCCGATGATCCGCCGCTGCAGCAGAGTCGCCAGGCTCTGGCCGCTCACCTTCTCCAACACCCGGCCCAGGGCTATGTAGTTGGTGTTGCTGTAGGAGTACTCGGCGCCCGGCTTGAACAGCGGCGGGTACTTCGCCGAGACCGCCAGCAGCGCCTCCGGCCGCACGGGAGACTGGTCCGCGCCGATCACGCGGGCCAGGGCGCTCGGGTCGTTGATGTAGTCGTACAGCCCGCTGGTGTGGTTCAGCAGCATCTTCAGCGTGATGTTCCGGCCGTTCGGCACCAGGCCCGGCAGCCACTTGTCCACCGGGTCCTGCAGCGACAGCTTGTGCTCGGCGGCCAGCTGCAGGACCAGCACACCCACCATCGTCTTGGTGTTCGACCCCATCCTGAACTGGTCGTCCGCCGACAGCTTGTGGTCCCGCTTCGTCCACGTCGCCTGCTGCGCCAGCGAGATCGTCCGGCCACTCCCGTCGTTCACCCGCACCACGACCCCGGGCGCCCCCGCGTCCAGATCCTGCCGCATCAGCGCGGCCAGCCGCTTGGCCCCGGTGGTATGGCCGACTCGCCCGGCATCGGCGGCGTTCGCCGTGTTCAGCGCGGCGGCATCCCCCGGTGTGGCGCAGACCGCGAGCCCGGCGGTCGCGGCCAGGACCGAGGCCACCGCCATGCCGGCGCGGCGGGTGAGCAGGTGCTTCGAGACGAGTCGACGAGCCATTGTTCCTCCTGGGTCGGTTTCCCCTGCGGCGTGTCCGCCGTCTGAGAACCATTCAGCCAGGATCTCGACACAAGATCGTCACTCGTTGTCGCGCGGTTGTCGCCCCGCCCGTCCCTCCTCCGAAGGGGGCCCTCCGCCCCGGGCGTCACTCCAAGGAGCGACCCCACATGGGATGTGCCTGATCGCGGTGCGCCGACCCAGCAGCAGCCCGGCATGCACCGGCGCCGGGCACGCCCACAGGTCCGGTACCCGGTTCGCCTGTCCGGCCGAATCGCCCGGGCCGAGACGGCCTCAACTGCACGAGCCATAGGGCTCCCTTCAAACGACGACCACAGACTGAAACGCAGCCGCCGCTGCGGCTCGTCGAGGACGACGACTGCCTCGCCGCTGCAGAGGGCAAGGCCGAAGATCCACTCGACCAGGCTGAAACCGCCTGGCCCAGTCCCTTCCCCACCGCACTGATTCAGAGGAGCACAGCATGGAATTCGTAGAACCCCGCCCCACCGGCAAGGGCCCTGGAGACTGGTTCAACGGCGATGTCTGGTGCGACGTCATCCACGCCGGTCAAGAACCTTCCCGCCTGCGCGCCAACATGGTGTGAGGTCTCGATCCGCGCTCCCGGACACCAGCGATCCCGCCGCACGGGCCGCGGCAGGCCGCCAACCGCTCACACGCGAAGTTCCGCGCACTGGTCGAACAGGCCATGGCCACCGCCAAGGCCTGGCGGCTCCTCCGCAAGCTGCGGTGCTCCACCACCCGTATCACCAGCCCCGTCCAGGCCATCCTCACCCTGCACCTGACCTGCTCAAACTGAGGTTGGAAAGCGCTCAGTGTGCAGGTTGGTCGAATATGGCGCAGTTGACCGCGTCCATCAGGGCCGCGCCGGTGCGGTGTTCCTGCTGGGTGAGAGTGGACGTCGCGAAGAAGAAGGCGGCCGTGCGATGTCCGGTGGAGTCGGTGACGTTGTAGGTCGCATAGCCTGGGACGACGCCGACGTGGTCCCAGACCGTGCCGCAGTCGGTCTTCGCCGTCTCGATGCCCAACCCGTAGCCGAGCTCGTCCGGGTCCGCCGGCCCGTCCTCCGGCACGGTGGTGCGCATCTGGGCCAGTTGGGCGCCGGGCAGCAGGCGGCCGGACATCAGCGCGTCGTAGAAGCGGGACCAGTCCCCGGCGGTGGACACGATCGCGGCGTCCGCTCCGTCGGCCGTGACGTAGTCGCCGGTGACGTCGACGTGGTCGTCGTGCTGGGGGCCGGCATAGGTCTTGAAGTCGTCGGGGATGTCGGGTGGCATGTGGGCGGCGTCGGGTTCGTAGCCGTGGGCGTGCCGGGCGTGCCAGGCGGGGCCGGTGGCGTAGAAGGTGTGCCGGAGCCTCAGGGGTCCGGCGATCCGGTCTCGCACCAGTGCCGCGAGGTTCTTGCCGGTGGCCTTTTCCAGGATGGCGCCGATGGCGATGTAGTTGGTGTTGCTGTATGACCACTCCGCGCCGGGCTCGAACAGGGCCGGGTGTCTGCTCACCAGGCTCAGGATTTCCGTCGATGTCCATATGTGGGAGTCCCGACCAGTGAGAGCTGGTGCGAGGGCGGGGTCGTCGGTGTAGTCGAACAGCCCACTGGTGTGGTTGAGCAGCATGCGCAGGGTGATCGCTCTGCCGTTGCGCACCTGGCCGGGCAGCCACTTGTCGACCGGGTCGGTGAGGGCGAGTCGGTGCTCGGCGACCAGTTGCAGGACGAGGGTGGCCATCACCGTCTTGGTGTTGGAGGCTTCTCGTACTTCGTCGTCGGCCCTGAGCCGATGGTCCTTTTTCGTCCAGGCGGCCTGCTCGGAGAGCTCGATGGGTTTGCCGTGGCCGTCGTCCACTCGCACGATCACGCCAGGTACTCCTTCTTCCACCAACTTCCGCGCTAACTCCCGCAGATGGGCGCGTGTCTGTGCAGTGGCGTCCTGTGGGGCTGCCGAGAGGGTTGGAGGGCCGGCGGCCGCGCTCTCGCGGGCCGCCGTACTCGCGTGGATCGTGTTCGCACTCGACGGCGTCGCGGCAATGGTTGCGGCGAGGGCCGCGGACACAGCGATGGTTGCTGCTGCGCGAAACGCCGTCAGGTGCGGGCGCCGTCGAACATGCACATTCACATGCACTTCATGCTCCTTCGAGTGTCCAGGAAGGCTGTCGGGCAGGATCGGGGCGCGGGGAGGGGGAGGCGGGACTGCGGCCGTCGAGTTGTCGCCGGCCCTGGGAATCCTTCGGAGGATAGACGAACGCGGGGTGAGAAAGATGAGTATCGGTTACTCCACCTTGCTTTCCGAGTGGAGTCGGTGAAATGAGTGGTTTCTGTACGTTGTTGACCTCGGCCTGGATGTTCCGTGACGACCGCCCGGCTTGGAGTGCGGAGCCGCCTACGGGTGAACAAGCCGTGGCTGCTGGCGTTGGCGCTCGATGTGGACTGATGGCTTCAGTTGCGACGGTGACGTGCGCGATACGGGTGCCGGCCTGTCGGAGATCGGCCGCGAGACCGGCCTGAACTGTTGAAGGGCCGGCAGCGGCAGTCCTTGCGGCAGGCGCCGGTGATCGATTGGGCCGAACGTCTTCAACTCGTGTGACCTCGCTCGCGCTTGTGCCAGCGACAGCGCATGCACTTCTCGAAGTGCGCAGGACGGGAATCAGACACCTCGAGCTCCAAGAGCGGCGACTCGGAGCGAGCCTCCCACCCCTTCGACCGGGACATTCCCCTGCCCTGGTCACCGCCCGGTGCGCATGGTGGCCGACGGCTTCGGAAGCCGGGACTGGATGAGCTCCTTGTGCGGCGGGCCGCTGCTCGAAAGGGAGCTGACGAGACATCAGGCCATCCTGGAAGGTAGGAGGTGTGTCGCGAACCGTCGAGAGCGAATGAGACCAAAGGTCCATACCTGCACAATGAATCCTTAAGAAATGCCCTGATATGCGCAATAAAATGGCAATGCAGCGCATGCGGCGGCTCAGAGCGATCGGAGGATTCGGCCAGAAAAGATCGGAGCAATTTCCTGTCGCGATATTGACCCCGATGGCTCGGCTGAGGATTCTCGACACGGAGCGCAGCGGTCCCCGACGAAAGGCAGACATGTGATGACCGAATCCGTGCAGCATGCCGTGGAGCAGCACTCACAGCTCGCAGATGAGGAATCCGGGACGTGGCAGACGCCCGGCTATGTAGTCGTGGAGACCGCCTTGGAGGTCACCGCCTACTCGCTGAGCAGCCGGTAACACCGCTGCCATGCTGCTGCAGGTGCTCGGCACGGCGGCGGGCGGCGGCGTACCGCAGTGGAACTGCGCGTGTCCCGGTTGTTCCGGGGCACGCGCCCACCCCCACTGGCGCCGTCGGCACGCCTCGCTTGCCGTGCGGGCGAGTGAGGACCGTTGGTATCTCATCAATGCCACACCCGACATAGGCGACCAGATCGAGGACTGCCCGTCGCTCCACCCCGGCCCCGGGTCGCGGAGTACCCCTGTAGCCGGGCTGGTGCTGACGGACGCCGAACTCGACCACACCCTCGGCATCGCCCGACTGCGCGAAGCCGGTGACGGCGGCCTGGAGGTCCTCGCCACCGGCGCCGTACGCGAAGCCCTGCTCACCCGGCTGTCCCTGGGTGCCGTACTCGGCCCCTACACCCCGCTCACCTGGCGGGCACTGGCCCCCGACCGGCCTGAACCGCTCTGCGCGGGCTCCTCCGTCACGATCAGCGCGATCCCCGTATCCGCCAAACGCCCCCGGTATGCGGCAGATACAGGGGCGGGCTCCGGGGCGGACAACGGGATCCACCCCACGACGTACTCCGCACCGGACGCCCCGGACGGGGATCAGGACCCATGGGTGGTCGCCCTGCGGCTCACCGACCTGTCCACCGGTGCGTCCGTGGTCTACGCCCCGGCGCTGGCGGCGTGGCCGGAGGCTCTGCAGACCGCTGTCGGCACGGCCGACTGCGTGATCGTCGACGGTACGTTCTGGGATGACTACGAACCCCGGCGCACCGGTATCTCCGAGCGGACCGCGACCGGTATGGGCCACCTTCCGATCGACGGTCCGGGAGGCACCGCGCAGCGCCTCGCCCCGCTGGGCGGACGCTGCTTCTACACCCATCTGAACAACACCAATCCCCTCGTCGACCCCGGCTCGCCGCTGCACAGTCAGCTGGCCGCCCAGGGCATCGAGGTGGCCAACGACGGAATGGTGATCGAGCTGTGAGCACCGGCGCGAGTACGGCGACGGCAGGTGGAGCCGGTACGTCCGCTACGGCAGGCGGCGCAACGACCGCGACCGCGCTGGAGGACCGGCTCAGGGCCGTGGCTCGAGATCGCTACCACGACCGCCACCCCTTCAACGTGCGTATGCACCAGGGTGAGCTGACCCCCGACGAGCTGCGGTGCTGGATCCTCAACCGCTTCCACTACCAGCGCCACATCCCCGTCAAGGACGCCCTGATTCTCGCCAAACTGGACAGCCCGCGGCTGCGCCGGATGTGGATGCGGCGGATCGAGGAACACGACGGCCAGGCCGAGGGAGAAGGCGGCATCGAGCGATGGCTGCGGCTGGGCGAGGCAGCGGGCATCGACCGGTCCGAGCTCCTGTCGGGCCGGGATGTGCTCCCCGGCGTCCGGCTTGCCGTGGAGGGCTACGTCAACTTCTGCCGGCTCCGATCCCCGCTGGAAGCCGTCGCCGCGTCACTCACCGAGCTGTCCGCCCCGGGCATCATGCGCACCCGCATCGGCGCCTTCGAACGCCACTACCGATGGATCGACGCCGACGGACTCGCGTACTTCCGCGCCCGCGAGGCCCAAGGCCGACAGGACAGCGGGGAGGCCCTCGGTCTCGTACTGAAGTGGGCGAACGGACAGGCCGACGAGGAGCGAGCAGTGGCGGCCCTCTCCTTCAAGTGCGATGTGCTGTGGTCGCTGCTGGACGCGGTCGATCACGCCGGCGAAAACGCGCGGCCGTGACCGGCTGGCGTCCCGCCCTCGAGCGATCGGTCGTGCTCCGGCACGACCGGGTACGCCAGACGGACCTGCTGGTCCTGCCCGAACGGGTGGTCGTACTGGAGGGACGGGCAGCGGATGTCCTGCGGCTGTGCGACGGACACCGGACGGTGGAAGAGATCGTCGACATGCTGGCAGCCCGTTTCCACGGAGCGCCCGTGACGGTGGAGGTGCCCCGGTTCCTGGACCGCGTGCGGCAGGAGGGCTGGCTGCGATGACCACTCCTCCGTCCACGCCGCCCGCATCACCATCCCCTTCTCCTCCCTGGGCCCTGCTGGCGGAGCTCACCCACGGCTGCCCGCTGCACTGTCCCTACTG
The DNA here is from genome assembly GCF_040605395.1 of Streptomyces sp. NPDC005648. Lineage (NCBI taxonomy): Bacteria > Bacillati > Actinomycetota > Actinomycetes > Kitasatosporales > Streptomycetaceae > Streptomyces > Streptomyces sp. NPDC005648. Next base: position 12,674 of record NZ_JBEXCS010000148.1, read on the forward strand.
CTCCAATCCGCTGGAACTGGTGCGCCGTTCACGCGAGCTCTCCGCCGAGGAGTGGGGCGACGTGCTCCGGCAGGCCGCGGACCTCGGCGTCGTGCACACCCATCTCTCCGGCGGCGAACCGCTGCTCCGTCCCGACCTCGCGGCGATCGTCGCCGCAGCCGATTCAGCCGGGATCTACACCCAGCTGGTCACCAGCGGGGTCGGACTGAGCGCGCCGAGGCTGTCAGCGCTGGTGTCCGCCGGACTGCGCAGCGTCCAGCTCTCGGTACAGCACGCGGAGCCGGCGTCCTCCGACCGCATCGCCGGCCACCGGTCCTTCGCCGCCAAGGAACGGGCCGCCGCGCTCGTACGCGAGACCGGGCTGCCGCTCGGTCTCAATGTCGTCCTGCATCGCGACAACCTCGACGCCGTCGACGCCGTCGTGGACCTGGGCGTGGCCTGGGGCGCGGACCGCATCGAGCTGGCGAACACCCAGTTCTACGGGTGGGCCCTGCGCAACCGCACCGCGCTCCTGCCCACCCGCGACCAGCTCTCCCGCGCCCGGAGCACCGTCGAGCGGCGACGGGAACAACTGGCGGGCACCACTGAGCTGGTGTGGGTCGTGCCGGACTACTTCGACGGCGTACCGAAGCCGTGCATGGGCGGCTGGGGCGCGGTGTCGCTGACCGTCGCCCCGGACGGCGTCGTCCTGCCGTGCCCGGCGGCGGGAGGCCTTCCGGATCTGGACGTGCCGAACGTCCGCGACCATCCGCTGGAGTGGATCTGGAACAGCTCGCCGGCCTTCAACCGCTACCGCGGCACGGAATGGATGAGCGAACCGTGCCGTGGCTGCCCGCGCCGCGAGACCGATTTCGGCGGCTGCCGCTGTCAGGCCCACGCACTCACCGGCGACGCCGCGCGCACCGACCCCGCGTGCGCGCTCTCTCCCGACCACGCCCTCCTACGCACCATCGCGGAGACACCGCGTTCCGGCACCACGCCCTACGTATACCGAGGTCCCGGCCCCCGCACCCCCCGCAGCTCCCGGACCCTATGACAGGGGCACCTGCCGTCGACGGCCCTGACAAGTCGCGGCCTCCTGCCCCGCGTGAGGCCCTGAATTTTGTCAGCCCCCTCTCTGGCCGGCTGGGCACCGGCTCCTCCTCGTCCGCGACGTGTACGGGCGGGGCGGACCAAGTGTCCCAGCAGAAGCTGAACGCGCAGTTGACGAGCGTCTGGTGGCGTCGGATGGCTGCATCGGAGCGGACCTGGAAGTCGGCCCAGCCGAGTTCGTCCTTGACCTGTTTGTAGCTCTGTTCGACCCAGTGCCGCAGCCCATGGATCGCCCCCGCCCGCAGCACTCCAAGAACTCATCAACACCGTCGCCGGCGGCAGACCTCTTTATCTCTGCTGCCCTGGTCAACAAACCACCGCTAGTTGGCCATCTCGATTCCAGGCTGGTCGGCAGTCCACAGTTGACTTCCTCCCCCAGCTGAAAGCAGGGGGATTCCTAGCTCAGGCTGCCTCCGGGAGCGGCGCTCCCAGTGGACTTCTGCCATCAGCACTAGCCGGGTGGAGACCAGCCCGGACGAGCATCACGCGAGCGGAGTTCTTGTCCCTGGGGGACACGGCTCCGCACACGGTGCACGCGTAGGTTCGTTCGGAGAGGGGAAGTGCGTGCTTGGTTCTCGCTCCGCACTCGGAACAGTCCATTGTGGTGTGGGCCGGGTGCACGAGGTGCACGATGCGGCCGTGCTTGCGGGCCATCTCGGTCAGCGCGGTCTTGGTCGCGCCGATCGCGGCGTCGGCGGCCTTGCGGGCCATCGTCGACTTCGCGAGGAACTTCGGCTTGAAGTCCTCGACGGCGAGCTGGTCGAAG
>NZ_JBEXCS010000149.1:0-14494 GCF_040605395.1 Streptomyces sp. NPDC005648
GGGCTGGCCGGGCGGCGTCTGGGGCGTGCTCTCGGCGTGCCGGGCGGAAGCCTTCGTACTGGTTGTACGTGGGTTTTCGCCCGGTGCGGCGAGAGTGCGTGCCAGGCGTCGCCCGGCAGGCGGGGCTTTCGCAACACGCCCTAGGGCCCCAGGGGTGGGAAGGCTCGGCGGGTGTTGGCTGCGGGCTCGTGGTGGTTTGGCGTGCCCGTGTGGCGGAGCCGCGAGCTGTCATGCCCCGCGGCCCATGCGCCGGCGAGCGCCTCCAAGTCGTTGAGGGCCGTGAGGGCCGCTGACGCCGCCTCCGGGTCCCGGTCTCTCAGGCCGCTCGCCTCGAACTCGTCCTCGTCCAGGCGGAGTATCCGCCCGGCGTCGGCGGAGACCCACAGGTCGAGGTCCAGGTCTTCCACGACCAGCTCGGTGCCGGTGCGGGTGGCCGGGCGGGTGATGTCGCAGTACCAGCCCTTGAGGACACCCTCGGCGTCGCGGACCTCCTTCACCGCGTACCAGCGGTCGCGCCAGTAGTGCTCGGTGAAGACGTCTCCGGGCTCGAAGCGGACGAAGCCGAAGTCGCGGGTGCCGGCGCCTGCCCAGGGGGCCCGGACGGTGATGCGGGTGCCGTCGTCGTGAAGCAGCTCGGACTCGTAACGGATCTTCGTGCGGCCCGCCTTGACGAGGACGATCTCCAGGACGCTTGTCCCCTCAGCCCAGTTCGCGGACATAGCGCACCTCCGTCGCCACGATCCGGTACCCGAACCACTTGTTGATCGCGAGCATCGGGCCGTTGTCGGTGTCGTTGCCCGTGAGGGCCCGGGTGAAGCCGGCTGCGCGGGCGCGGTGCAGGGAGTGGTTCTTGGTGAGCTTGGCCAGGCCCCGGCCGCGGAAGGCGCGGGCCGTACCGGTCATGGCGGTGGCGTAGCGTCCGGTCGAGGCATCCGCGTGGACCGCGCTGAAGGCGGCGGGGCGGCCGTCGACGAACGCGACCGTGGTCAACTCCCTCTCCAGCAGCGGGTGCTTCCAGTTCTCCTCGATCCAGACCTCGTAGTCGGTGAACTCGGTGTCCACATCGCTCGGTTCGTCCGACGTCGTCTCCGCGTCCAGCTCGAACATCGGGCGCGGATCGTCCGCGAGGTCGGCGGCGCTGCGCAACTCGACGCCCGGCGGCAGGGGTGGGAGCGGCGGGAGGGCGTCGGCCGTCAGGTCCAGGCTGAGGAAGTGGGCCGAGCGGCTGGCGCGGTAGCCGTGGTGTTCGGCGAAGGACCGGTTGGCCGGCTCGTCCAGGACCCAGGCGAAGAGCCTGGTCGCGCCGTGCGCCCGCAGATGCTCCTCGGACGCCCGGACCAGGAGCGTGCCCGCGCCCCGGTGAAGGCGGTCCGGGTGGACGTAGATGTTGAGCATGCCGAGGCCCGGCTCCGGGCTGTCGTGGGCCAGTTGGGCCTGGGCGGTGCCGATGATCTCACCGTCCTCCTCCGCGACCAGGGACCTGAAACGGGCCTCGGGGTGGGAGTGCGCGAGGCGGTGGAGGATCGCGGCCGGGGTCCAGATGATGTGCGGGAGGGCCCGGTGCCGTACGTCGGTGAAGGCCGCCGCCTCGGCCGGGTCGTCGGAGCGGAGGTCGCGCACGTTGACGGTCATGTGCCCGGACGGTACGTGTGGGGCCCGTCCGGGCGCCCCTCATTTTCCGGTGGGTGCGGAAGAGCCGGGTGCGGAAGAATCGGGGCGTGACCTTGAAGATCCATATCGACGACAGTGCGGCGCCGTACGAGCAGGTGCGGTCGCAGATCTCTGAACAGGCGCGGGAGGGGGTGCTGCCGGTGGGGTACCGGCTGCCGACCGTCCGGGGTCTCGCGGAGTCGCTGGGTCTGGCGGCCAACACGGTGGCCAAGGCCTATCGGGCGCTGGAGAGCGACGGAGTGATCGAGACCCGGGGGCGCAACGGCACGTATGTGGCCGCCGCCGGCTCGGCCGCGCAGCGGGAACTCGCGTCGGCCGCGCAGACGTACGTCGAGCGGGCGCGTCGGCTGGGGCTCGCGGAGGCGGACGCGCTGGCGGCCGTCCGGGACGCGCTGCGGGCCGGTTACGGCGAGAGCTGAGGACGGCCCGGCAACGGGGAAAGACGTGCTCACGGAGTCCGGGTGACCGGGACGGACGTCGCGCGGGCCGCGCCCGCGAAGGCTGTCGCGTCCCGCACCGCCGCCCCCGTCGGATCATTGTTGAAGTACGTGTACACGTCGTCGTCGGCGGACCACGTCCCCTCGATCCGGCTCACCCAGGTCTCCAGTGCCCGCCGGCCGTAGTGCGGCCAGGCCCGGGCCCGGCCCTGGTGGAAGCGGACGTACCCCCAGTCGGTGGTGCGCCACAGGGGGGTCACGGGACGGGAGAGGACATCGGCCCAGCACAGGGCCGCGCCCCGGTTCTCCAGGACCTGCCGGGTCGCGGGCGTCCACCACGACTCGTGCCGTGGCTCCACCGCCACCCTCGTGCCGGACGGGAAGCAGTCGAGGCAGGCGTCCAGGAGTCCCGCGTCGGCCTTCAGCGTCGGTGGCAGCTGCAGCAGGACCGGGCCGAGCCGGTCGCCCAGGCCCTCGGCGTGGCCCATCAGGCGCGCCACCGGCTCCTGCGGGTCCCGGAGCCGCTTGATGTGGGTCAGATAGCGGCTCGCCTTCACCGCGACCACGAAGTCACCCGGCACCCGCGACCGCCAGTCCTCGAAGGTCTCCCTGCTCGGCAGGCGGTAGAACGCGTTGTTGATCTCCACGGTGGCGAAATGCTCCGTGTACTCCTCCAGCCACAGCCGCATGGGACATCCGGCGGGGTAGAGCACACCCCGCCAGTCCTTGTACTGCCACCCCGACGTACCGACGAACAGGGTCATACCTCCATCAAAGCACTAGGGCTAGGGGGCCCTAGAGATAGAGCCCCGCGTCCGCCCCCTCCCGCGGTTCCGGGAGGGCCGTCGGTGAGGTTCCGCGGCGCAGGGCGTACAGCTCCGCCAGCGTGGCTCCCTCGCGGCCCACGCCCTCCTCCGTGCCGAGCCAGCCGACCGCCTCCCGGCGGGTGAGCCGGCCCACCTCGATACGGGCGAGACAGCGGCCGGGGCGGACGACGGCGGGGTGCAGCCGCTCCAGGTCCTCGTTGGTGGTGACGCCGACCAGGACGTTGCGGCCCTGGCCCAGCAGGCCGTCCGTGAGGTTCAGCAGACGGGACAGGGCCTGGCCCGCCGTGTGCTTCGCCTCGCCGCGGATCAGTTCGTCGCAGTCCTCCAGGAGGAGCAGACGCCAGCGGCCCTTGCCCGTCGAGTCCTCCTCGCCGATCGCGATGTCCATCAGATAGCCGACGTCGGAGAAGAGGCGCTCGGGGTCGAGCACACAGTCCACCTGGCACCAGTCCCGCCAGGAGCGGGCCAGTGTGCGCAGGGCCGAGGTCTTGCCGGTGCCGGGCGGGCCGTGAAGCAGGAGCAGCCGGCCGGCGATGTCCTGCGGGGTCGTCTTCATCAGGCGGTCCATCGCGTCCGCGACCGGCGCCGTGTAGTTCTCCCGCACCTCGTCCCAGGTGCCCGCCGAGATCTGGCGGGTCGTGCGGTGCGGGCCGCGCCTGGGGGAGACGTACCAGAAGCCCATCGGCACGTTCTCCGGCTGCGGTTCGGGCTCGTCCGCCGCGCCGTCGGTCGCCTGGTCGAGGACCTTCTGCGCCAGCTCGGCGCTGGTCGCCGTGACGGTGACGTCGGCGCCGCGGTTCCAGCGGGAGACCAGCAGGGTCCAGCCGTCGCCCTCCGCCAGAGTGGCGCTGCGGTCGTCGTCGCGGGCGACGCGCAGGACGCGGGCGCCCGGGGGCAGCAGCGTGGCACCCGACCGCACGCGGTCGATGTTCGCCGCGTGCGAGTACGGCTGCTCGCCCGTCGCGAAGCGGCCGAGGAACAGCGCGTCGACGACGTCGGACGGCGAGTCGCTGTCGTCGACGTTGAGCCGGATCGGCAGCGCGTCGTAAGGGTTCGCAGACATGGCGTCCATGATCCGGCACCAACCCCCTCCGCGCACTGGATTTCCCCGGTCTGTCCCGGGTGTCCGTGTCGCTCCGTACCGCTCCGTATCGGTCGGTGTCGGTCGGTGCCGCTCCCGTGAAATCGCGACAGAGCCGTGCATTCCCAACATCTGCCCTCGACGGCGTTCACACCGGTACCGTTGCCCTCAATGGGACGTCATGGGTGGACTTCGGGGGCACGGCGGTGGCGGCTCACCGCGCTGCTCGGCGTGGGCGTGGCCGCACTCGCACTGATCGTGACCCTGATCAACACGCTTCCGGACAGCGGCGGAAGCACCAAGGGCACCTCCAAGAACGGCGCGACGGTGCACGGCACCCCGGTGACTCCGAAGGACCAGGACAGACCCGACGTGGGCTGGGGCTTCACCCACACCCAGTACAGCGCCGACGAGGGCAGCTCCACCGCCACGGACCGCGTCGAGAAGCTGATCTCGGACGCCGGCGGGCTGCCGCAGGACCAGGCGATCATGGGCTGGGGCGCGGACAATCCCGAGCCGGTGAAGGGGCGTTACGACTTCGACGCGATGGACCGCCGTATCGACTTCATCCGCAGGTCGGGCGGCACCCCGGTCGTCACCCTCTGCTGCTCCCCGGACTGGATGAAGGGCGGCAGGTCCGGGGTCGACAGCACCGACTGGAGCCAGTCCGCGCTGGAGACGGCGCCGCTGCCCGAGCACTACGCCGACTTCGCCGCGCTCGCCGCGACCGTCGCCCGGCGCTATCCGGACGTACGGCACTTCATCGTCTGGAACGAGTTCAAGGGCTTCTGGAACGACTCCAAGGGGCGCTGGGACTACGAGGGTTACACCAAGCTGTACAACCTCGTGTACAAGGCGCTGAAGAAGGTCGACAAGGACATCATGGTCGGCGGGCCGTATCTCGTGATGGACAGTGTCGATCCACGTGCCGACGAGGCGTCGAAGACGTTCAAGGGCGCGTGGGGCGCGATGGACCAGCGGGTTCTCGACGCCTTCGACTACTGGAACAGGAACAAGGCCGGTGCGGACTTCGTCGTCGTGGACGGCTCCAGCTACACCAACGACGACGAGATGCTGCCCGACGAGTTCGGGGCCACCGACAAGCTCACCGCCGTAGGGCAGTGGGTGCGGCGGCAGACCGGCGAGCTGCCGCTGTGGTGGGCCGAGTACTACGTCGAGCCCGCCGACGGCAACGACGACCGCAAGGGCTGGTCCGAGACCCGCCGGGTGGCCGTGCAGGCCACCGGGATGATCGCCATGGTCAAGGGCGGCGCGTCCTCCGGGTTCTACTGGAATCCCGAGGACGAGAAGGGCGACGACTGTCCCGGCTGTCTGTGGACACCGACGGACACCTCGGACGGCGGCAGGAAGCTGCCCATGTTCGGTCTGGTCTCCCGGTTCAGCCAGGAGTTCCCGCCGGGCACCAAGTACGTGAGCGTTCCCGTGGCCGCCGACGACGTCCCCAACGTCCGTGTCCTCGCCACCGACAGGACGGTCCTGGTGGTCAACACCCTCGACCGGTCCATCAGCGCGCAGGTCGACGGGAAGCGGTTCGAGATGCAGGCGTACGAGGTGCGGTGGCTCCGGCGCTGAGCCACCGCACAGTCACTTCATCGTCACGAATCTCTGGACCAACGAGGCCAGCAGCACCGCGAGCAGCGGCAGCGAGAACCAGAAGCTGCTCTGCATCCAGCGCAGTTGGCGCACGCTCGGCCGCATCGCGACCCGGACGACCTCCCGGGCCGTCAGCATCAGGATCAGCGCGAGCGCGGCCAGGGCGCCGACGACGGACCACGGCGTCCAGGTGATCTGTGGTCCGATCGGGCCCGGATCGGGCTTGGCCACCTTGCCCTCGGGCTGCTTCTTGAGGGCGTAGATGGTGGCGTCCGCGTTGACGTACACCTTCTTCAACTCCGGCCGCTGGTCCAGGTTCCGGATCAGCCGGGGCTCCCAGGTGGCCGAGTAGCCCACGTCCATCTGGAGGTAGGTGATCTGACCCGAGTTGATCATGAGATACGAGTGGGGACCCGCGTCCTTGAGGGCCTTGACCAGCCCGGACACCAGCACCGGATCGGCCGGTGCCAGCGTCGGCACATAGTCGACCCGCTCCATGTCCCTGGTGCCCCACGGCATCGCCGGCGTCACGTCGTTGACCGTGTCGTTGCTCAGCCACAGCAGACGTACGGTCGGCTTGTCATGGGCGTACACATAGTCCATGGCGGCGACCTCGCCGGGCCGCACCCGCTCGAACGGCTCGTTGCCCCAACGGGCCACCAGGAAGCCGCCCATGAGGAGCAGACCGGCCATCAGCGCGGCCAGCGGAGCCAGGCTCACCCGGTCCTTGTCCCGCTCCTCGGCGGTGACGCCGGTGCGCGGGAACAGGGCGAGTCCGGCCAGCAGGGCGGCGCCGGGCACGGCGAACATGAAGACCCGCAGGGCCATCTCGCCACCGTACGACTGCATGCCGAAGCCCAGGAACGGGACGAAGGTCAGCACCAGCAGCGACCGCTCGCGGTACTTGTGGTCGCGCCGGCGCCACCAGCCCCAGCAGGCGAAGGCCATGATGAAGCCGGCCAGCAGCACGCGCGTGTACAGCACGAGCTTGTGGGTCGAACTGCCGCCCTGGATACGGCCGGAGACGGACGTGGAGACATTGCTGCCGACTCCGCCGACCCCGCCGAACAGCTCCTGGAAGTGCCCGGACCAGTACGGCTCGGCCATGAAGCCCAGCCAGACGGCTACCAGTACGCCGAACAGGATGGGCAGACCGCGCAGTTCGGACCTGCCGATCAGGACCAGCGCCGCGATCACCCCCAGCATCACGAACGGGGTGAGCTGGTGGGCCGGCACACTCGCCGCGAACAGACCGATCAACACGCCCAGCAGTACGGCCTGCTGGCGACGGTTCGTCGGTTCGACCTCCGCCTCGCCCGGGCGCCGCTTCGTCCAGATCACGTGCGGGGCACGGAACCAGACGAGCAGGATGGCCACGAAGGCCAGGTAGAGGAGGTAGGTGAAGCCCTGCGGGGAGAAGTAGTCCTGGCCGACCCAGCCGCTCAGGACGAAGATCCAGATGCCGGTCCACTTGGCCCGCCAGCTCGCCCGCATCGAGCGCACCAGCAGGAACATCGGGGCCAGATAGAGGAGTTGGATGGTCGTCGGCCACCAGCGGATGAGCTCGGTGAAGTCGGTGACCCCGCAGGCCCGGGCGATGAAGGCGGCCGCCGCGAAGAAGCCCGGCCAGCTCCAGCGGGCGTCCAGGTCGGGCACGGCCGAGCCGGTGCGGTCGATGTAGTCCAGGAAGCCGAGGTGCTGGTAGGCCGTGGGGAAGCGCGGCTCGGTCTCGATCACGGCCGGCAGCGCGTGCAGCGAGACGACCGTCGCGAGCAGTGTGATCAGCAGCAGCGCCTTGTGCTCGCGGCCCAGCCACAGCAGCGAGCCGAACACCACGACCAGCAGCGCCGCCCCGATCAGGGTGGGCAGCGGCAGGATCGAGATCAGGCCGAGCCCGCCCATGCGGTCCAGGTCGGCCTCGCCGAGCCCCAGCGCCGGCACCCAGTACAGCAGCAGCGCGACGACCAGCGCGGAGCCCAGGACGAGCCCGGTCCGGCTGGGGCGCAGCCGCTCCCGCCAGGTGAGTGACGGCGGCTCCGGTTCTCGTACGGCCGCCTCCTCCCGCACGAGCGCCGCCTCGGCCTCCCGTACGACCCTCTTGCCCGCGCCGAGGTCGAACGTGCCCTCGAACGGCGCGTCCACCTCCGCCCCGGCCCGCTGGGACGCCCCGGCCCCGTGTGACGCCTCGGCCGGTCCCAGGGATGCCTCCGAGCCCGGCTCGCGTCCTTCGACGGGCAGGTCCGGCGACGGGTCCGAGCCCGGCTCGCGCTTCTCCAGCGACAGACCGGGCGATGCCTGCGAGCCGGCCTTTCGGTCCTCGCCCGCCCGCCCCAGCGAGACCTCGGAACCGGGCTCCCGCTCCTCGACCGGCAGACCGAGGGGCGCCCCGCCCCCCGGCGGCCCGAGTTCCGGAAGCCTCGCCCAGGTGGGCCGGCGGTCCGGCCGTGCGACCGGGGTGCCCGTGGGCGGGGTGCCCGGCCCCGGGCGGACGTCCGGGCGGCGTTCCTGGTGGTCGAAGTCGACGTGGATGCCCAGGGCGAGGGTGTCGGTGTCCAGCGCCCAGGCCGGGCCGCGCCGACGCGGCTTGTCGCCGGCCGGGGCCTCGCGCGCGCCCAGGTCGGCGAGTTCGCCGTCGGGCGCCGCGTGCTCCGGCACGTCGGCGGCCGGGGCGGCTTTGATGGTCCGGAAGAGCTTCGGCGCGGCGATGGTGACGATCACCGCGAGCGAGGAGATCTCGGCGACACCGGCACCGGTCAGGCCCATCCGGGGCAGGAGCAGCAGGGTGAGACCGAGCACCAGCACACACAACAGGCCCTGCAGCCAGGCGAGTCCGGCGGTGCGGCTCTGTGCGCGCAGCACCGCGAAGTACGTCTCCATGACGACGCGCAGCAGCGCGCCGATCGCGAACCAGCGCAGCAGCGGGGTCGCCGCGTCCGCGTAGCCATGGCCGAAGACGCCGAGGATCCATGGCGCGCCGACGAAGATGAGCCCGCAGATCGGCAGCATGAGGCGCGCCATGCGCCTCAGCGCGGCGCGGGTGTTGGCGGACAGCCGGGCCGGGTCGTGCGAGCCCTCGACGGTCAGCGAGGCGCCCATGTTGATGGCGAGCAGGTTGACCGTGCCGCCGATGGTCGTGGTGATGTAGAAGTACGCGTTGTCCTCGGAGCTGACCTGCGAGGCGATGATCACAGGCACCAGGTAGACCACGGCGAGCGAGAACAGCGAGCCCGTGTAGTCGCCGGCGAGGAACCTGCCGATCTCCTTGACGGTCGGCGGACGCGCGTGTTCCTCGGTGGCCTTGATGTGCCGGGGGACCAGTTTCCGGAACACCAGAATGCCCAGCGGCACCACGGAGGTGGCGATCGCCAGGACCCAGGAGACGAAGACACCGCTGGTCGGCATGGTGGTCGCGAGTCCGACCAGCATCCCCAGCTTCACGGCCGAGAACACCGTGTTGCCGACCGGCACCCAGGGCGCGCTTCTCAGCCCGGTCAGCACACCGTCCTGGAGGGTGAGCAGGTTCCAGGCGGCCACGGCCATGACGAAGCCGAGGCCCTTGACCGACCCGTGCAGGAACCGGTACGACGGCCCCCAGGTGTCCAGGGTCAGCAGGAAGATGCCCGCCGCGAAGCACACGACGACACAACTCGCCGCGTAGGTACGGAAGATGAGTCGTCCGGTGGAGCGGCCCGCCACCGGGATGAAACGGGCCAGGGCGCCCGTCAGGGTCACCGCGGTCAGCCCCGCGAGGAGCTTCATCGCGGCGATCGCGGCCGAGCCCTGGCCCACCGCGGACTCGGAGTAGTAGCGGGCGGCAACGAGCCAGTACCCCAGGCCCAGCACGGCGGAGATGCCGGTGTTCAGCATCAGCGCGTAGGCGTTGCGGAACAGCGGGCTGCCGCCTGGGGATCTGCCCAGGCCGGGCAGGCGAAGGCGGCGCCCCGACTGCTCGGGCGCCTCGGTCGGGGGTGACGCTGCCTCGGTCGTGGTCGTCGTGTCAGACACGGGAACGGATGGCCTTCCGGCGGACCTGTCGTGCTCTGCGGACCAGGGCGTACCCCTTGGTGAGGGCACGGTCCCTGGCGAAGTTGCGGGCGATCGCACGGCCTTCGACCAGCCGCTCGAACTCCTCGATCCCGGTGCTGCGGCGCACGGTGACGCGCTGGAGGGCGTACGGGCCCTGCCGGCGCCGTGCGAGGCCGTTGCCGACGGCGAGTGCCTGGGTGTAACCCGTCGCGCGGACGGCCTCGCGCACCCGGCGGCTGGAGTAGCCGTACGGGTAGGCGAACGAGGCCGGGGCGGTGCCCAGTTCGTCGGTGACGATCTCCTTGGAGTGGATCAGCTCGTACCGGAGCCGGTCGTCGTCGAGCTGGTCGAGCTGGGGATGGGTGTGGCTGTGGCCGCCGATCTCCACGTCGGCGGCGGCGAGTTCGCGCACCTGGTCCCAGTCGAGCATGGTGTCGAGGCCGCCTCCGCTGTCGTGGGCGCCCTTGATCCAACCGGTGGAGACGAACAGGGTGGAGGCGAAGCCGTGCTTGGCGAGCACGGGCAGGGCGTGCCGGTGCACGCCCTCGTAGCCGTCGTCGAAGGTGATCAGGACGGGCCGGGGCGGCAGCGAGCGGCCCCTGCGCCAACCGGCGGCCAGACCCGCCGTGTCGACCGGGGTCAGGCCCAGGTCGCCGATCACCGCCATCTGTTCGGCGAACGCCTCCGGCGCCACCGACAGCTCGCGCGTGGCGTCGTTCGGCGCGGTCGCCACCGAGTGGTACATCAGGATCGGTACCGGTGCCTCAGTCATGAGATCCCCCCTTGGTCCCGACCACGGGTCCCGTCTCGATCCCGGCGGCCCCCGTCTCGATCTCCACGACCGAGAACGTCGCTCCGCCACGGCGGGCCCGCATACTTCCCACCACGTACCCACCCGCCGCCGTGAGCACCCCGGCGACGATCGCCCCGGCCCGTCCCGCACCGCCCGACCGGGCCAGCACGGCGTCGCGCAGACCGCGTGCCACACCGGCCGGCAGCACCCGGGTGGTGTACCGGCGCTCCGACTCGAGTCCCTTGTCCGCGCCCACACTTCGCGCCACCAGCGCCTTCGACAGGCCTTCGGCGTAGGCGCGCGTGCGGAAGTACCCGAAGTGCTCGCGCGCCTCGGGCACCCGGTGATGGATCACCGCACGGTCGTCGATCAGCAGGATCGCGTCGGGTCTGGCCCGGGCGAGCCGGATGCACAGCTCCGTCTCCTCGCAGCCCAGCGGGCGCTTGTCGCCGTCGCGCCCGATGCCGGTCGCGAAGCCGCCCGCCGCGTCGAACGCCGTACGACGGAAGGAAGCGTTTCCGCCGAGGACGTTGCGGACCCGGACCCGGCCGGGCGGCAGCCCCTTGTAGGTGCAGCCCACCACCCAGTCGAACTCCTCGGGGAACCAGGCCGGTCGGCGGCCCGACGCCCAGATGGGCATCGTACGGCCGCCCACGGCCATCACCCGCGGGTCCGTGTACCCCTCGGCGAAGCGCCTGAGCCACTCCCGCTCGGCCACGGCGTCGTCGTCGAGGAACGCGATGATCTCGCCGCGGGAGGCGGCGATCCCGGTGTTGCGGCCCGCGGACAGTCCGCGGGGGCCCGCGTTGGCCAGCACCCGGACCTCGCCGGACTCCTCGAACTCCTTGTATTCCTTGGTCAGTCGCTCCAGCAGGGCCGGATTGTGGTCGACGACCAGCAGGGTCTCCAGTGCGGGCCGCGACTGCGAGCGCACCGAGGAGACCGCCGCGAGGATGTCCTCCCAGCGGTCCTCGGTGTAGACGCAGATCACGACGGAGACGTCGAGATCGCTCAAGACGCCTCTCCCCGTACCGATTCGAGCATCGGCGAGTGGTGCTCCTGGCGGCGCAGCTCACGCCGGTTGGAGCGCTCCCCGAGGATCACCCTGAGCACCCGGAACCCGTCCCGCACGGCGCGCAGATTGCTCGTGCCGTGGATGCGGAGGTACTCGTAGCTGGGGATCTCCTGGACCTTGAGCCCCGCCTTGACCACCCTGATGTTGATCAGGGTCTCGATCTCGAAGCCGGTGCAGTCGAGGCTGATCTTGTCCAGGCAGTGCCGCCAGAACGCGTTGTATCCGTAGCAGAGGTCGGTGTAGCGGGCGCCGAACTTGCGGTTGACGATCGTGCACAGCGCCCAGTTGCCGAGCTTGCGGATGAACGTCATGTCGTCGGTGCCGCCGCCGTTGGCGAATCGCGAGCCCTTGGCGAAGTCCGCGCCCGAGACCAGGGCGGAGACGTACGACACGATCTCGTTGCCGTCGGCCGAGCCGTCCGCGTCGACCATCACGATGATGTCGCCGGTGCACGCCTCGAACCCCGTGATCAGGGCGTCCCCCTTGCCCTTGCCCTGCTGCGAGACGACCTTGACGTTCGGCCACAGCTCACGGGCCACTTCGACGGTGTCGTCCGTGGAGTTGCCGTCGACGAGGACGACCTCGTGTATCCAGTCGGGCAGCGTCTTGAAGACGTAGGGGAGATTCTCCGCCTCGTTCATGGCGGGGATCACCACACTCACCGGTGGCGCGATGGCCAGGTGAGAAGAGATCGGCCGGTACTTGCTGGCAGCTGACGGGTCCTGGCCCGTACTCGCCGGCCGAAGAACAGAACTCATGAGTCTTGGTCCCTCTCGTCCGGTGGACCGCCCGCCCCCGGGCGGCCCGGCTACGTGTCCGGTTCGAAAGGGGGGTTCACGCCTACGGCATGCAGAAATGGTTCCTGTGCACGCCGAAGCGAGCTGGCAAAGCTGGCCGTCCGCCGCTGAGCGGCAGCCGGTCGCGCGGCACGACTCGGTCACAAGTGCGGTCACCGAGCACGGCACCCCCCTACCGCGCCCCGCTCCGGAAACCACCGCGGTCCTTGAGCCCTCCCCTAGAGCCGCTTGGTGATGGTCCGATGCGGGTGAGATGTACGACAGTATTGATGATTGAACCCTTATGGCAAGGCCTGGAACCAGGCCTCACGTTTTTGTTGGTTTGACCGTTACGAAACTTAGAAGAAGAAGGAGCAGACTGATCACGGTCACGGCGATCACTCCGCCGCGCCAGGACCAGCGATGGACGGCCAACATGCCTTGTGCGACCAGCATGTTGAGGACGACCGAGCCCGCCAGGGCGGCCAGCGCACGGCCGAACGGTTCCAGCCCGCCGAGCGCCGCCCCGATGGCGGTCGCCGGTGCCGCGAGCAGGAAGAACAGGGTGAGCGGTCCGCGCAGCGGCGAACCCGAGTCGACGAGGGTGAGCAGCACACCGAACAGCCCTACGGCCGTCGCGGCGCCCGCGAGCAGTGGTGACAGGTCCCTCCCCGGTCCCTGCCGTGCCCGCTCCGTGTCCCCGTCGTTCGATGATCTCTTGATGCGGATCGTCTGCATTGGCGACTTTGCCCCCCAGCGCGCCGGATGCCAGGTTTCAATGTCGCGCAGCGTCGGACGGGGCGTCAAGACACCGAGGTGGCGGACAACAGTTCTCATGCGGTCCTAAACCTGTTTCGGACAGCCGTTCCCCGGAGGCGCCGGCTGCCTCCGGGGAACGGTCGTCCGGATCTGGTTCTTCGGTGCTACGGGACGAGCCTCAGCAGCTTGTTCGGCGAGCCGGTGCCCGCGCTGGTGACCACGCCGGAGGTGGCACCGCCGACCAGGGCCGAGGCGACCGTGGCCGGGGAGGCCGAGGTGTGGCCCGCCAGGTAGACCGCCGCCGCGCCCGCGACGTGCGGGGTCGCCATCGACGTACCGGAGATGGTGTTCGTCGCGGTGTCACTGGTGTTCCAGCCCGCCGTGATCGACGAGCCCGGCGCGAAGATGTCCAGGACCGAGCCGTAGTTCGAGTAACTGGCCCTCGCGTCCGCGCTGGTGGTGGCGCCGACCGTGATCGCCTCGGTGACCCGGGCCGGGGAGTACGAGGAGGCGTTGGCACTGCTGTTGCCGGCCGCGACCGCGTAGGTCACGCCGCTGGCGATGGAGTTGCGGACGGCCGTGTCGAGGGTGCTGGAGGCGGAGCCGCCGAGCGACAGGTTGGCGACCGACGGGCCGGAGTGGTTGCTGGTCACCCAGTCGATGCCCGCGATGACCCCCGCGGTGGTGCCGGAGCCGCTGTTGTCGAGCACCCGCACCGCCACGATCTTCGCCTTCTTGGCGACGCCGTAGGTCGAGCCCGCGATCGTGGTGGCCACATGGGTGCCGTGGCCGTTGCCGTCGGAGGCCGTGGTGTCCCCGTCGACCGCGTCGTAGCCGTAGGAGGCGCGGCCGCTGATCTGGCTGTGGGTGATGCGGACGCCGGTGTCGATGACGTACGCCGTCACCCCGCTGCCCGCGCTGTCCGGGTAGGTGTACGTGCCGGACAGCGGCAACGCGGCCTGGTCGACGCGGTCCAGGCCCCAGGGGGCGCTGGACTGGGTGGTGTCAGCCAGGCGGACGGTCTGGTTCTGCTCGACGGAGGCCACCGACGGGTCGGCCGCGAGTCTCCTGGCCTCGGCGGCCGAGAGGGTGGCGGTGTAGCCGTTCAGCGCCTTGGTGAACGTCTTGTCCACCGTGCCGCCGTACTCCTTTATCAGGCCCTTGCCCGCGCTCGATGCCGCCTTGAGGCCGGCGGTGTTCTTCAGCGTGACGATGTAGCTGTCCTTGACCGCGGTGGGGGAGCCGGCGGACAGAACCCTGCCCTCGGCCGGTGCGGCCTGGGCGGGCAGGGCGGTGAGCCCGCCGACGAGGGCGGCGGTCGCCACGGTGCTGACGGCGGCGAACCGGAGTGTGCTGCTACGCAGTTGTGCCATTGCGGGGGAGTCCTCCTCCAGCCGGCCCGGTGGCCGTGACCGCCGCCCCGGGGGCCGCCGCC
>NZ_JBEXCS010000150.1:0-13873 GCF_040605395.1 Streptomyces sp. NPDC005648
GACGCGAAGTCGGTGCCGAGCGAGTACACCCCGGCGGGCGACCCGACCGGGGGCACCCCGAGGGGTGCCCCTGGACCGTTCAGGCGCTCGTCACATCGTCGCGCCCGCCATCGTCCGGCACATCTGCGCGCAGCGGCGACACGCCTCCGCGCAGCGCATCATCATCTGGTCGTCCGGCATGGACATACACGCCTCGGCGCACATGTCGCAGGCCTTGGCGCACATCGCGCACATCTCGGCGGACATGGGCGAGCGGCGCATCATCATGTCCGCGCACATGCGGGTCATCTCGGAGCAGTCCATGAGCGTGCGCATGATCTGCATCTGGGCCTGGCCGCCCATCTGCATGCAGGAGCTCATAGCCTCCTCGCACAGGCTGTGGGCCGTCATGCACGCCTCGACGCAGTCCTGCATCTCCTTGGACATGGCCGTCATGGGTCCGGTCTGGGTCATGGCTCCTCCTGGGGGCACGGAAGGGCCCGGAGTGGGCCCGGTGTGCTTCCTGTCCTACGCCCGACCCGGACCCCGCGCCATCGGGCGGACCCGAACAATCCGCTACGAAAGCCACGCCGCCAAAGCGACAAAAGCCCCCGGAATCACTCCGGGGGCCCGGTGGGCGTTAGCCCGATCGGTCGCGGTGGCCAGGACCGCGGATCACGGACACACCACCTGGTCCCCGGTCACCACCGGGTTCTCCGCCTGCGGCGGCTCCTCGGCCCGGACCTTCCGCACGTCCTTGAAGTCCGCCCCCGCCACCACCTTCAGCGTCGGCCCCAGCCCCTTCACCGCCCGCAGCTCGCTCCCGGGCAGAGCGGCCGCCAGTGACTTCGCGGAGCGGTCCCAGCGGGGGTCGTACTCGACGAGGGTCCGCTCAAGGGTGCGGTCGGCCGCGTTGGCGGGGGTGCGGGTGGTCTGGAAGCCCGTCGCCGCCAGCGCCGCGTCCACCCGCTTGCCGAGGCCTCCGGTTGCCGTCCCGTTCTCCACCTGGACGCGGATCTGCCGCGGCGGCACCTGGACGGTGACGGCCTTGGGGACGGGCGCCCTGTGGACGGTGAGGGGCTTGTCGTCGCTGAGGTCGCGGAAGAGCGCGTCGGCCTTGGCGGTGTCCCACTTCAGGGTCGAACCGATGCCCTTGACGACGTATCCCATCTGCCCGATCGGGACCGTCGTGAACTCCGAGGAGGAGGGCGAGAAGTTGCGCATCGCCCGCCCCAGATCGAGGAGTTCGTCCGTGCCGAAGCCCTTGTCGGCGCGGACCGAGCCGAGGACCGCGTGGGTCACGTCACGGAACTTCATCGGGTTGAGGAGGATGCCGGAGGAGGTGGCGCGCTCCACGAGGGCGGCCAGGAAGCGCTGTTGGCGCTTCATACGGCCTAGGTCGGAGGCGCCGTCGACATGGCGGGAGCGGACGTACTGGAGCGCCTCGCCGCCCATCAGGGTGTGGGTGCCGGCCGGGAGGTCCAGGCCGGTGTAGCTGTCCTTGAGGGGCTGGGCGGTGCAGATCTTGACGCCGCCGAGCACGTCCACCGTCTTCATGAAGCTGATGAAGTCGACCTCCAGATAGTGGTCGATCTTCACATGGGTCATCTTCTCGACCGTGCGCACGGTGAGGTTGGGGCCGCCCTCCGCGTACGCCGCGTTGATCTTGATCGGGTGGCTGCCCGGGCCGTCGGCGTCGGGCACCTCGGCGTAGGAGTCGCGCGGCAGGCTCACCACACTGGCCCGCTCCCGGTCCTCCGAGATGTGCACGATCATGATGGTGTCGGTGCAGTGGCAGGGCGCGCCGCCCAGGTGGAAGCGGTGGCGTTCCTGCTCGGTGATCTGGTCGCGGCCGTCCGTGCCGACCAGCAGGACGTTCATGCCGTGGCCGGCCCGCGGGCGGTTCTTCATGTCCTTGAAGGGATCGACTCGGGCGATGTCCGCGTCGAGGCTGGTGACCACCGCGTGCCCGATCCCGGCCGAGGCAAGGACGACCACCGAGAGCGTCGTCACCGCCCGCATCGCCCAGCGAGGTCTGCGGGGTTTGCGGACGGGCGGCCGGGGTCCGCCGCCCCGCTGCTGCGGGGTACGGGGTGGCTGGGAGCGGCGCTGCGGGCGGGCGGGGGCGGCGGACCGGGGCTGCGTGGGCAAGGGGGGACACCTCCGGGCGACGGCCGTACGTGGGATCGTGAGCACCGTAGGTCCATACGATCTGTGGCCCGGTCCGCCGCCCCGGTGGGGCGCGGAGCTGTCCCCCGTTCGCGGTAACGTGAGCACCGATGAACGCCAATTCCGACGTGCGGCTCCCCGCCGTTTCTGTGATCATGCCCGTCCTGAACGAGGAGCGGCATCTGCGTGGGGCCGTCCAAGCGATCCTCGCGCAGGAGTACGCCGGCGAGCTGGAGGTCGTGATCGCCCTCGGTCCGTCCAAGGACCGCACGGACGAGATCGCCGCCCAGCTCGTCGCGGAAACCGCGTCCGACCCGAGCAAGCGCGTGTACACGGTCCCGAATCCGACCGGCCGTACGCCCGCCGCCCTGAACGCCGCGATCAAGGCCTCCCGCCATCCGATCGTCGTCCGCGTCGACGGCCACGGCATGCTCTCCCCGAACTACATCGCCACCGCCGTACGGCTCCTGGAGGAGACCGGCGCGCAGAACGTCGGCGGCATCATGCACGCCGAGGGCGAGAACGACTGGGAGCACGCGGTCGCCGCCGCCATGACCTCGAAGATCGGGGTCGGCAACGCGTCCTTCCACACGGGAGGTGCCGCGGGCGAGGCCGAGACCGTCTACCTCGGTGTCTTCCGGCGCGAGGCGCTGGAGCGGCAGGGCGGCTACAACGAGGAGTTCATCCGCGCCCAGGACTGGGAGCTGAACTTCCGCATCCGCGAGTCCGGCGGGCTGATCTGGTTCTCGCCGGAGCTCCGGGTGTCGTACCGGCCGCGGCCGAGCGTGCGGGCGCTGGCCAAGCAGTACAAGGACTACGGGCGTTGGCGGCATGTCGTCGCCCGCTACCACGAGGGCTCCATCAACCTGCGCTATCTCGCCCCGCCGACGGCGGTCCTGGCCATCGCGGCGGGCGTGGTGCTCGGCGCCCTGGTCACCCCGCTGGGCCTCCTGATCCCCGGCGGCTATCTCGCGGCGATCGTCCTCGGGTCGGTCCCGGCCGGCAAGGGGTTGTCCCTGAAGGCGAGGCTGCAGATCCCGGTCGCCCTCGCCACCATGCACATGTGCTGGGGCTGGGGCTTCCTGACCAGCCCCAAGTCGCTGGCCAAGCGGGTCATCGCCTCGCGGAAGCCCGCGGTGCTCGCCTCCAACTGAGCACCGCGGGGCCCTTCTCGGCCTCGAACCGACCCGGACCGACGCGCATCGACCGGACCGACCCGGACTACCAGGTGTAGTCCGGGTCGACGTGCATACAGGCCTTGGTGTCCGCGCCGTTGAGAGCGCTCGCCGACTTCGGCGTCGTGTCGTCGTCGTCCGCCGACGTGTACGTGGTGCCGGAGCGCCAGTCCGCCCCGACGACCAGGGTGACGCCGTCCACGTCGGCCGACTTCTTCACCTGGGCGGTCGGGACTCCGAGTGCCTTGGCGACCCGCTGGGCGTCGCCCTCCAGATCGGCGCTCGGGTAGCGGATCACCGTCTCGTCCTCGCTGAGCAGGGTCGAGGAGTCCGCCCTGGCCTCGTCGAAGCCCTTGCCGACGAGGAGCCCGGCGATCGCGCTCGCCCGACCGCTCACGGGGCCGAGGGTGCTGCTCCGGGTGCCGTTCTGCACCCGCACGGCGATCCTGTCGTCGGCCGCCGCCGGATCGCTCGACGTCGTGGTCGTCTTCTTCTTCTTCTTGCCCTTGCCGTCCAGCGCGATGTCCTCGCGGACCAGCCGGAACAGCTTCGCCGCGTCGGTCGGCTTCGGCAGCACCCGGTTGCCGTCGGCGGAGTACACCCACGGCATCGTCGTCATGGTGATGCGCCCCGTGGGGACCTTCTTCAGCTCCTTGCTCAGGTCGTAGAGCTTGGTCACCGTGCCGAGCCCCTTGTCGACGGTCAGCGCCTCGGTCGCCGTCTCGGCCAGCGCGCGCAGCTTGCCCGGGTTGCTGAGCGTGGCGTTCTCGCGCAGCTGGCGGACCATCGAGTTCATGTACATGTGCTGGGCCTTGGTGCGCGCGATGTCGCTGCCGTCCTCGAACCCGTAGCGGGTGCGCAGCCACTGCAGGGCCTGCTTGCCCTTGACCGAGGTGGTGCCCTTCCTCAGCTTCAGCCCGGAGCCGTGGCCGCTGCGGGTGTGCGAGTAGATGTCGGCGTCCACACAGACCGGGACGCCGCCGATCGCGTCGGCCATGGACACCACGCCCGCGAAGTCGACCATCACGAAGTGGTCGACATGGATGTCGGTCAGCTTCTCCCAGGTGGCCACCGTGCAGCCGGGGCCGCCGCGCTCCAGGGAGGCGTTGGTCATCGTCGACGTGGTCGCCGCGTACGTCTTCCCGGTGTCCGGGTCGGTGCACTCGGGGATGTCGACCAGGGTGTCGCGCGGCATGCTTACGACCGACATGTCGGTGCGGTCGGCGGAGACGTGCAGCAGCATCTGGACGTCGGCGCGGGGAGCGGTGTTGTACGTGTCCTTGGCCCCGCCGAGCTTCTGGTTCTCCTTGGAGTCCCGGGCGTCGGAGCCGATCAGGAGGATGTTCAGCGGGGTCTGGCCGGCCGCGTTCGCCTTCGGCTCGGCCGCGCGGTCCTTCGCGTCCCCGATGTTGAGGTCGTCCTTCTTGATGTTGCCGTTGAGATGCCGGAGGTAGAGATAGCCGGCCCCGGCCACGCCGACCATGACGACCGCCATGGTCATCGCCGACCAGAACAGTATTCGGTGCCTCCGGCGGCCCCGGTCACCCGTGCGTCCACGGCGCCGACCGGGGCGTACTCGATCGTCCTGCGGGGTGAGGGACATCGTGTCCTCGACCGCAGGCGCACTGCTCTGCGCCACCTCGTTGTCCTTTCAAACCCTTGCGCCCCGGGCTCTCGGACGTGAGCGCGCCTCATCATTCTGCAGGCAGTTAGGAGTCAGCTGTGGGTCACCATGTGAAACCCCGGTCAACGTGCGTGCAGGCCCGTCGTACGTCTTGGAGACCCACGACGGGCCCGTGAGGTTGCCCTCACGAGGAAGTCCTCACGACTACCGGCACGACTACCAGCGGTAGGGCGCGTACACGTCCATGCACTTGCTCTTGTCCGCGCCGTTGATGGCGTCGCTCCCGCTGGGCAGTTGACCCGCCCTGGGTCTGGACTGCTTCGGATAGGCCGTCCCGGTACGCCAGTCGGCGCCGACGACGACCGTGACGCCGGAGACATCGGTGGACCGCTGCACCGAACTCAGCGGAATCCCCAGGGACTTGGCGATCCGCTGGGCGTCGCCCTCCAGTTCGGCGCTCGGATAGCGCACGAGGGTCTTGTCCTCGGACAGACCGGCCGTCGCGTCCTTGGACGCCTTCGTGAAACCTTTCGCCACCAGTTCCTCGGCGATGGTGCCCGCGCGCCCGGGCACCGGGCCGAGCGTGGCGGACCGGGTGGCGTTCTGCACGACGACGCCGATCTGTCCGTCGGGCGCCGAAGGGGCCTGGGTGGCCTCCTCCTCGGTGGACGTCTGCTTCGCGTTCGACGCCTTGCCCTTGTCGTCGAGCGGGATGTCGTCACGGAGCATCTGCCACAGCTGGTCGGCCGCGGCCCCGTTCGGCACGAGGTGTTCCTTGTTCTGCGGGTCCTCGACGTTGGGCATCGTCACCGAGGTGATGCGGTCCGCCGGCACCGACTTGAGCTGCATGCCCAGGTCGTACAGCTTCTTCGGGCTGCCGATCTCCTCGGAGACCGACAGCGACTTGGTGGCCGCCTCCGCCAGGTCCATCAGCCGCCCGGTGTCGGTGAACACGTTCTGGCTCTTGAGCTCGCGGATCATCGAGTTGAGGTACATGTGCTGGGCGCGGGCCCGCATCAGGTCGCTGCCCCAGGCGTGCCGGGTGCGCAGCCACTGCAGGGCCCGCTTGCCCGCGACCTTGTGGGTGCCGGCCGTCAGCTTCAGACCGGAGCCGCCGGGCACCGCGGCCGTCGGGTGGTCCCACACGTTCTGCTTGACGCACACGTCGACGCCGCCGACGGCGTCCGCCATGCGCACCACGCCCGAGAAGTCGATCGTCAGCCAGTGGTCGATGTAGATCCCGGTGAGGTTCTCCCAGGTGGCCAGCGTGCAGCCGGCGCCGCCGCGGGCCAGCGACTCGTTGATGATCGTGTTGGTCGCCGGGTACGTCTTGCCCGTCTTGGGATCCGTGCACTTGGGGATGTCGACCCGGGTGTCCCGGGGAATGCTCACCATCGCGGCGCTCTTGCGGTCCGCGGAGAGGTGGATCAGCATCTGCACATCGCCGAGCGGCGGGCTGCCGCGGTCGTACTTGGCGCCGCCCAGCTTCACGTTCTCGTCGGAGTTACGGCTGTCGGAGCCGATCAGCAGGAGGTTCAGCGGCGTCTGCCCGGCCGCGTTGGCCGCGGTCCTGCGCGCCTTCGCGTCACCGCTGCTGCGTTCGCCCTTGTGGATGTTGCCGCTGAGATGCTCGTAGTACAGGTATCCGGCGCCGGCCGTCCCGAGTATCACCACGGACAGCACGATCGCGGACCATCTCAGCGCCCGCCGCCCGCGCCGGGGTCCGCCCCGGCGATGGCCACCGCCCCAGGGCTCCTCCCCACCGGATCTGCCGGAGCCGTCGCTCGCCTCCCGCATTCCTCGCTCGCCGCCGGAAGCCTTCAGGACGCCCCCTCGCGTCCCCTCCCCACGCACACTGCTCTGCGTCATTCCCCGTCCTCCCCACCCTTGCGCCAAGTCCACGGGCCTGCCTTGCGTCCTGTTAGACGCACGACAGGCCCGTCAGGTCACTTCGCGCACTCGACCTTGTCGGCCGTGGTCTTGTCGACGTCCGGCGCCTTGGTCGACGCGGAGTACGACTCTCCCGCCCCCGGGAAGTCCTTGCCCAAGGTCAGGGTCATCGTCGGCAGACCCTGGTCGTTGGTCACGCTCTTGCCGGGCTTCAGCTGCGCACCGGACAGGCCCAGGATGGCCGCGAGACGGCGGGCCTGGTCGGCCTGGGCGGGCGCGTACTCGAGCGTGGTCTTCGCCAGCGCGGCGGGCGCGTTGCCCGCGTTCGACGACTTCAGCACGCCCGCGTCGTTCTGCAGGTAGTTGAGCTCGGCCTGCGCGCTGCCGGCCGCCGCGCCACCGTTGTAGATCTGCACCCGCACCTCGGAGGCGGCCGACTTGGGGCCCTTGAGCCGGGCCTCGACCGCCGCGGCCTCCTTCTTCTTCTCCTCCTTGACGGCGGTGAAGGAGACATCGTTCTTGATCGCGTCGAACACCGGCTGGGCCGTGTTCGGGTTGAGCACCACGGTCGCCTTCACCTTCTCGGCCGGGTTGTCGATCACCGGGACCGTGGTGAAGGTCAGGTTCTTCGGATTGAGCTTGCCCAGCTCCAGCCCGAGGTCCTTCAGCTTGCCGATGCTGTCCAGGTTGGAGTCGACGGTCAGCGCCTTGGTGCCGGCCTCGGCGATCTTCACCATCTTCGCCGGGTTGGTGAGCGTGTCGTTCGACTTCAGCTTGCGCATCAGCGCGCTGAGGAACTGCTGCTGCAGGGTGATCCGGCTCAGGTCGCCGCCGAAGCCCACCGCGTGCCGGGTGCGCACGAACGCGAGCGCGGTCTCGCCCTCGATGTGCCGCATGCCCTTCTTCAGGTTCAGATGCGAGTCCGGGTCGTTGATGTCCTTGCCCAGACAGACGTCGACCCCGCCCACCGCCGTGGTCAGCGTCTTCACCGCGTTGAAGTCGGCCACCATGAAGTTGTCCGGGGTGATCCCGGTCAGCTCGGTCACCGTGCGCGCGGTGCAGCTGGGCGTACGGTCGTCCTGCCCGAGGCTGGTGTTGAAGCGGACGTTGTCCGTGCCCGGGATGACCTTCTCGGTGCCGTCGGCCAGCTTGGTCGGGCAGTCCGGGATGTCGGTGATCAGGTCGCGCGGGATGCTCAGCGCGGTCGCGTTCGAGCGGTCCTTGGAGACATGCAGCAGGATCGTCGTGTCCGCGTGCCCGACGCTGCCGGCGTCGCCGTACTTGGTGTTGCCCTTGCCGGTGCGCTTGTCGGTGCCGATCAGCAGGATGTTGATGGCCTTGCCCTTGCTGAAGCCACCGGTGCTCGCGCCGTCGTCGGAGACGGCGGTGATGTTGTCGTTGAGGTGCTTGATGTACAGGTAGGCGCCGCCGGCCGCGGCGACCAGCACGAAGGCCATGGTCCCGCCGGTCCACAGCACGATCTTCTTGGCCTTGCCCTTCTTCTTCACCGGCCGACGCCCGCGCCGCCCCGGAAGAGGTTCCTCGGGCACACCTCGCCGCCGACGCGGCGGAGGAACGTCCCGCTGGGGCGCCCGCTCCGGAGCCACCGTACGGCTGCGCACCGCGCCCCCCGCCGCCCTCGGCGCCGCGGCTCTGCGAGGGCCGGGCACGGACGATTGCGGTGCGGAAGGAGTCAGTCGCAGTTCGTATTCACCGGTGTTCGGATTGAGCACCCATTGGTCTGCGGGATCGATGTCATCCGCCCGCCCACGGCCTGTCGCGTCCACGATTGTCCGAATCCTCCGTCGGGGCGCGGCGCCTTCCCCCCTAGGCGCTCGGGTCTCGGTCTCACAGTGCTCGACGCCAGGAAGGACCTCGCGGCGGGGTGCACCGGACCGCTCACGCTATCCGACCTGTTCAGCCCCCAGTGACGGCGGTGAGAAATTCCACGCCCAAGGGCAGCCCAATTCGCCCTTTTTCTCGGACATAAGTGCGGCGATTTGGTGAGTGCTTTACCTACAGGTGTCCTCGGCGGCCGTGTTCCCCCGGAACGTGGGAGCGGGTGAATTGCTGTTCGACGGCTCCCCGTTCCCCTGATTCGCCAACTTTCCGTCGTCGTCGCCGTACTCCGCGTGACCATTCACCACCGAAACCGGCTCGTCCGCCCGCAGCCGCGCGAACAGCCGCTGCGCCTCCGGCTCCACGAGCTGGTCGCGATTGGAGTCGTAGGCGTACGACTCCCTCGGAACCGTCAGGAACTGCACCCGTTCCGTGGGGATGTCCCGCAGTCCGCGCACAAGGTCGTACAGCCCGCGCAGACTGGCCAGGTCCGGATCGGTGGTCAGGGACGAGGTCGCGGCATCGAGCACCGGGTAGAGCTTCACCGGATTCAGTAGTACGTCATTGCTCTGCACCTTGTTGACCAGCGCGCCCAGGAACCGCTGCTGACGGTCCATCCGCTCGGTGTCGCTCCCGTCCCCCAGCGACTTCCGCGCCCGCACGTACCCGAGGGCCTGCTCCCCGTCGAGCGTCACCCGCCCCGCGGGCAGCCTCAACTTCGCGGCCTTGTCGTCGATGGGCTCCCGCAGACAGACCTGCACCCCGTCCACGGCGTCGACCATCTCCTTGAACCCCCGGAAGTCGACGACGACATGGTGATCGATCCGAACGTCCGTCAACTGCTCGACGGTTCGGATCGTGCAGGCCGAACCCCCGGTCTCGAACGCGGAGTTGAACATCACGAACGCCGGCTCGGACCGCGTCCCGTCCGGCCGCAGACACGCCGGTACGTCCACCATCAGGTCCCGCGGCAACGAGATCGCGGTGGCGGCCCGGCGCCCGGCGGCGAGATGCAGCAGGATCGTCGTGTCGGACCGCTCGGTCCCCGAGTCCCTCCCGTACCGGGAGTTGCCGTCCCCGGACCGTGAGTCGGAGCCGATCAGCAGAATGTTCTGGGCGTCCTTGACCAGGGACGTCGGCCGTTCCTTCTCGTACCGGGAGAGTTCGGCGGCGGCCGCGTCGTCGGCGGTGATGTTCCCGTCGAGCTTGACGTACACCGCCCAGCCGCCGACCCCGGCCCCCACGACGACCAGCACCACACCGAGCCCGCCCCACCGCCGCCACTTCCGCCGGCGCCGCCGCACCAGCCCCCTGCCGGTGGCGGACGAACCGGCGCCGGGACCGAGGGTGCCTGAACTGTCGTTCACGGACCGGCCCACCCCTCATGGCGTACGGACGTAGTGGTGCTACGACCATGGCCCGGGCGGGGCGGTGGCGGCGTGCGGTGCTGATCCGTTCGGGTGAACGGCGATTCCCCGTCCCCGGCGGCCCCCAGGCGCTCAGCGACGCGTGGCCGTCACCCGCTCGCTCTCCACCCGCTTGGCGAGGGCCTCCTCGTCCAGCCGGTCCAGATGTCGGCACAGCACCACGGACCCGCCGGTCGCCAGCGGCCCGTACAGCCCGGCCCGCAGCCCCTCCCAGCTGTCGTACGACAGCCCGGACAGAACCCTCGCCCCGGCCTCCGTGGTCTCCGCCCGTGCCCGCTCCACGACCTCCGCCCCGCTGAACTCCCGGCCGGCCACGATCAGGGCCGCCTCCTCGGGATCCACCGGGGCGAACGGGGCGAACCGGTCCCCCTGGCCCGGCACCTCGACGGCGTAGTCCACGAACCCGTCCGGAACCTGCGGGAACCGCCCGCCCAACGGCCGCAACGCGAGGGCGACCCGCTCACCGCGGCAGGCCCGGGCCGCCTCCAGCGCGTCCGGACCGCTCACCACGACATCGGCGGCGGACGGATCCCCGCCCACGTCCGCGACGGCCCCCACCGACTGACACGCGAGCAGCCATACGGCCGTCTGCCAGTGCGCGGGAAGCAGCAGCGCCACCCGGTCCCCGGGCCCCGCGGCCAGGCCGCCCTGCAGCAGATTCGCCGTCTTGGCCACCCAATTGGCGAAGGTCGCCACGGAGAGTTCGACCCGTTCGCCCGTGGCGTCGTCGTAGAACGTCACCAGGGGGCGTCCGGGATCCGCGGCCAGCGCGGAAGACAGCAGGTCGGCAGGGGTGCGATCAGTGGCATTCACCCGCGCAAGGGTACGCGGCCGCCCTCCGCCGCACCGGCCGCCGACGCCACCGGTTCGGCGCAACGGGAACCGACGCCCCGTCAGTTCCCGAATGGACAGACAAATATGATGATGTCCAACATCAGGGACATGCGTGGATTCCTTGCCTCCTCGACCGCGACGACGATCGGCGTCACCTGCGCGGCCGCCCTCGTCCTTCCGCTCACCCCGTCCGCCGCCGCGGCGACGACGAGCCCGGCGCAGAGCGGAGCGAGATCCGCGCCGACGCTCGTCCACCCGGACGCCCTCAACGCTTTCCCTGCCCTCGACGCCCCCGGCGTCCCGGACGCGTCCGGTGTCCCGGGCGGCACCGAGTCCCTTCCGCTGGTCCCCCTCACCCCCTCCACCCGCGACCGGGCGCTCGGCCCCGTCGCACCCGAGCAGGGCCTGACCCGCGACGACGTGCACCACTTCTCGATGGTCGGCGTGGTCTGGGACGACCCGGACCTCGAACTCCACGGCCGGGTCCAGGTCCGCACGCGTGAGGCGGGCACCGGTGCCTGGTCCGGCTGGCAGGACCTGCAGACGCACAACGACGACGGCGCCGACCCGGGAGCCGCCGAGCGCCTCTCGGGGCATGTCCGCGGCGCCACGGCACCGCTGTGGGTGGGCGACTCGGACGGCGTCGACGTACGGGTCAGGGCCGAGGGGGAACGCCGTACGGACGAAGGCGCCCGCGGCACCCGCGCCGTGGCGGCCGCCGGCCCCCTTCCCTCCGGCCTCCGCCTCGAACTCGTGGACCCCGGCCAGGAGCCGGCCCCCCGCGCCGCCCTTCCGCCCGCCCTGCACGGCATCTCGGCCGGCGCCCCCCGCGTCCGCCCGGTGACCGCCGAGTCGGCCGAGTCCGCCGCGTCCCTGGCCGCCTCCGCCGCCGACGCCGACCTCGCGCCCCTCGGCGCCACGGCGATCCCGGCCCTGACGCGCTCCGCGACCCTGCGCGAGGTGCGCACCCTGCGGCTGGGCGAGCCGGCGGCGGCGCAGCGGGCGAATCCCTACATCGGCCCCCGCCCCCGGATCATCACGCGCCGGGGCTGGGGCGCCGACGAGTCGCTGCGCGAGAAGGGGTTCGTCTACACGAAGAAGGTCAAGGCGGCCTTCGTCCACCACACCGCGTCCGGCAACGGATACAGCTGCGCGCAGGCCCCCTCCGTCATTCGCGGTATCTACCGGTACCACGTCAGGAGCATGGGCTGGCGCGACATCGGCTACAACTTCCTCGTCGACAAGTGCGGAAACATCTACGAGGGCCGGGCGGGTGGAGTGGCGAAGCCGGTCCTGGGCGCCCACACGCTCGGTTTCAACACCGACAGCATGGGGATCGCGGTCCTCGGCAGTTTCGGTTCGAGCAAACCACCGGCGGCCGTACTGAAGGCCATCGCCCGTCTCACGGCCTGGAAACTCGGGCTCTACGGGGCGAATCCGCGCGGCAAGACATATCTCAAGTCGGGCGGTGGCAATCTCTACCGAAAGGGAAAGAACGTCCGCCTGAATGTGATCTCCGGCCATCGTGACGGATTCGCCACGGAGTGCCCGGGCCGGCAGCTCTACCGCAAGCTCGGCACGGCCCGCTCGACCGCGGCCCACTACCAAGGCCGTTGAGCCCGACAGGAGTTCGCATTCACCGCCCTCGGGGGACAGGGGCGAAACCGCCACACGCCACCGTGCCGTCGAAGGCCTCGCACGACGATCTGCATACACTGGCCGGCCGAAAGAGAGTTTCGGCCGGTCCCGGCAGGAAGCAGAGACGACAGGTGACAGAAGCGATCCTCCTGGTCGGCGGCAAGGGCACGAGGCTGCGCCCGCTCACGGTGCACACACCGAAGCCCATGGTCCGGGCGGCCGGTGTCCCCTTCCTGGAGCACCAGCTGGCGAGAGCGAGAGCCGCGGGGGTCCGGCACATCGTCCTGGCCACCTCGTATCTCGCCGAGGACTTCCAGCCGTACTTCGGCGACGGGTCGTCGTTCGGGGTGCACATCGAGTACGTGCCGGAGAAGCCGCCCCTCGGCACGGGGGGCGCCATCCGCAACGCCGCCTCCTACCTCCACTCCGCCCCCGAGGACCCGGTCCTGGTCTTCAACGGCGACATCCTGAGCGGACTCGACATCCGCCGGCTCGTCGACACCCATGAGTCCTCCGGCGCGGACGTCTCCCTCCATCTCACCCAGGTCACGGACCCGCGCGCCTACGGTCTGGTCCCCACCGACGAGACGGGCAGGGTCCTGGCCTTCCTGGAGAAGCCGCAGACCCCCGAGGAGATCGTCACCGACCAGATCAACGCGGGGGCGTACGTCTTCCGCCGCTCGGTCATCGACACGATCCCGGCGGGCCGTCCGGTGTCCGTGGAACGCGAGACGTTCCCGAACCTCCTGTCGGCCGGCGCCCACCTCCAGGGCATGGTCGACTCCACGTACTGGCTGGACCTGGGCACCCCGGCCGCCTTCGTACGGGGCTCCGCGGACCTGGTCCTGGGCCGCGCGCCCTCCCCGGCGGTCCCCGGCCGTTGCGGCGACCGGCTGATCCTGCCGACGGCGCGGGTCGCCCCGGACGCCAAGCTCACGGGCGGCACGGTGGTGGGCGAGGGCGCCTTCGTCGCGGAGGGGGCCCGGGTGTTCGGCTCGACGATCCTCCCGGGCGCCGTCATCGAACCCGGCGCCGTCATCACCGACTCCCTGATCGGCACCCGCGCCCGCGTCGGCGAACGCTCCGTCCTCACCGGCACGGTCATCGGCGACGGCGCGGTCATCGGCCCCGACAACGAACTGAGGGACGGCATGAGGATCTGGTGCGACGCGAGAATCCCAGCGGGCGCGGTCCGCTTCTCCTCGGACCAGTAGCTCGCCGACCCGCCCGCCGAGGGCGGAGCCTTGTCAACGCCGGTCCAGCTGTTCAGCCCGTCCGGCGTTTGAGGACGAGGCCCC
>NZ_JBEXCS010000151.1:0-13632 GCF_040605395.1 Streptomyces sp. NPDC005648
TGCGGTCGCGAGGGTGTCCAGGTTGTTCGTCACACAACGATCTTGGACACCCTCGTTCACGTCTCTACGGGCACCCCTTGGAATCGATCATCTAGAGGCGGGGCGTCCGGGGAGGGTAAGAGGAAGTTTAAGGGAACGGTAAAGCGACGTCGTTCGTTGACCCGGCATGACAGCTATGACCCCTGGCTCGAACATCCCTCTCCCCACCGCGCGCGTCGTGGTGGACGTCGCCGCCCCGGTGCGGCTCGACGTTTCGGGCCTGCTGCTCACGGGCGACGGCAAGGTGCGCTCCGACGACGACTTCATCTTCTACAACCAGCCGACGGGACCGGGCGTGACCCACCGGTCGGGCGGTGGTACGGCGCCGGACGCGATCGTCGTCGATACCGCCGCCCTCCCCCCGGGCATCGAGAAGATCGTGGTCACCGCCAGCCCGGACGCGGCGGGCCAGACCTTCCAGGGCATCGAGCCGACGGCCACGATCCGGGGAGCGGACGACCACGGCGTCATCGCCACCTTCACACCCCCGCAGCTGGGCACCGAGACGGCGCTGGTGATCGTGGAGATCTATCTGCGGGGCGGCGCCTGGAAGGCACGCGCGGTCGGCCAGGGATACGCCAACGGCCTCGCGGGCATCGCGACCGACTTCGGTGTCACCGTGGAGGAGCCGGCCCCGGCAGCGGTCGCCCCGCCCGCGCCGACCCTCCAGGCCCCGGTGGCGCCGCCCGCGCCGGCGATGTCCGCCACTCCGCCTCCCCCGGCCGCCCCGCCCGCCCCCGCGGCTCCCGCCCCGGGCGCCGGGAAGATCAACCTCGACAAGGGCCGGGTCAGCCTCCAGAAGAACCAGACGGTGTCCCTCGTCAAGGGCGGCCGCCCGCTGCTCTCCCAGGTCAAGATGGGCCTCGGCTGGGAGCCCGCCTTCCGCGGCAAGGACATCGACCTCGACGCGTCGGTCATCGCCTACGGGCCCCAGCGCAACCACATCGACAGCTGCTACTTCGGCAAGCTCACGATCCTCAACGGCGCGATCAAGCACTCCGGCGACAACCTGACGGGTGAGGGCGGAGGCGACGACGAGGTGATCGTGGTCGACCTCGGCCGTATCCCGCAGGAGGTCACCGGGCTCGTCTTCACGGTCAACTCCTTCTCCGGCCAGAAGTTCACCGAGGTCGCCAAGGCCTACTGCCGTCTCCTGGACGCCGCGTCCGGCGAGGAGCTGGTCCGCTTCGACCTCACCGGCGCCGAGGCGCAGACGGGCGTGATGATGGCCAAGCTGATCCGCCAGTTCTCCGGTGAGTGGGAGATGACGGCGATGGGCGACTTCGTGAAGGCACGCACGGTCCGGAACATGGTCAAGCCGGCCGCCCAGGCACTGTAAGGAGTCCTGCGACAGCCACGGGCGCCCCCGCGCAGAGGGGGCGCCCGGCGTTCACCCCTCGCCGGCCGACCGCAGCCCCTCGGTCAGCAGCGACAGATAGCGGCGCAGGTGCCGTGTCCCTCCGCTCGCCAACTCCGCGGCCTGGGACACCCCGTGGGCCAGCCTCAGCACCTCGATGGACTCGATGTCCGGCCGCAGTGTGCCCTCCCGCTGAGCCGCCACGACCAATCGCTCCGCCGCCCCCTTCATATGGGTCCCGCAGGCCGTGAGCGCCGCGTTGCTCCCGTCCGTGACGGCCGAACCCAGCAGGGCCTTGAGCCCGCGGACCTCGATCGTGCGGATGCACAGCTCGTACAGCCACTCCGCCAGCGCCTCGCCCGGCGGCAGCTCCTTCGCGAGTTCGTCGGCACGGTCGCCGAGGGCCTCGATGGTGTCGACGTAGACCGCTTCGAGCAGCGCCTGCCGGGTCGGGAAGTGCCGGTACAGCGTGCCGGAGCCGACCCCCGCGCGCTTGGCGATGTCGTCGAGCGAGGCGCCCTCCCCATGTTCGGCGAAGGCCTCCGCGGCGACCTTCAGCAGTCGCTCGTAGTTGCGCCGAGCGTCCGCGCGCATGGGCTTGACCTGCGTCATCCAGACACTCCTTCAGATACTCCTTGCGAACCGGGGACCCTCTCCGTATCTTAACGAGAGTTAAACGGAGACAGTCCCCGGTTATCTCCGCGGGCCACCCTGACCTGCCCTCATTCCAGTGTTCCCTTGCTTTGTGCTGCCCGCGCACATCCGTCCCGGGGCTTCGAAACGGGAGAAGTCCATGTCCAGCCCGTCCGGAACCACGACCGAAACGCCCTTGGCACCCCAGCACCCCGCCAGGCTCGGCACCGTCCTCTTCGTCATCGTCACCGCCTACCTGATGGTCGGCGTCGACTCCACGGTCGTCAATGTCGCGCTGCCCGACATACAGCAGGACCTCGGCTTCAGCCGCACCGGGCTGTCCTGGGTCCTCAACGCCTACACACTCGCCTTCGGCGGTCTGCTGCTGCTCGGCGGGCGGATCGGCGACATCGTCGGCCGCCGCCGGACCCTGGCCACCGGGGTGCTGCTCTTCGCCGCCTCCTCCCTGCTGGGCGGTCTCGCCGCCGCCGGCGCCTGGCTGCTCGCCGCCCGCGCACTGCAGGGCGCGGGCGCGGCCCTCATCGCTCCCAGCACCCTCGCCCTGATCACCACCAACTTCCCCGAGGGCCCGCGCCGCCACCACGCCCTGGGCATCTACACCTCCATGGCCGGAATCGGAGCCTCCATCGGCCTGGTGCTCGGCGGCATGCTCACCTCCTGGGCGTCCTGGCGGTGGGCCCTGCTGATCAACGTCCCGATCGGTGTCACGGTGGCCCTCGCGCTGCCCCGCTTCGTCACCGAGACCCCGCGCCACGCGGGCCGGTTCGACGCGGCCGGGGCGCTCACCGGCACCGCCGGGATGACCTCGCTGGTGTACGCGTTCATCCGGGTCTCCGAGCGGGGCTGGGGCGACACCCAGGCGATGGTCGGGTTCAGTACGGCCGTCGCGCTGCTCGTCGGCTTCGCGCTGGTCGAGTCCCGGGCCGAGCAGCCGATCATGCCGCTCCGTCTCTTCGCCGACCGCGACCGCGCGGGCGGCTACGCGGGTGTCCTGCTGCTGCCGGCCGGTATGTTCGGCGCGTTCTACTTCCTCACCCTGATCAGCCAACAGGTCCTGGAATACAGCCCGTTGCGGGCCGGCTTCGCCTTCCTGCCGATGACGGTGGTGCTGTTCACGACCGTGCGCCTGGTACCGCGGCTGCTGCCACGCTTCGGCGCCAAGCCGGTGATGGTGACGGGCATGACCCTGCTCGTCGCGGCCTCCGTGTGGCTCTGGCGGCTGCGGGCCGACGACGGCTACCTGACCGGCCTGCTGGGTCCTCTCCTGCTGGTGGGCGCCGGCGTCGGCCTGAGCCTGATGCCGCTGAACGCCACGATCCTCGCGAAGATCCGCCCGCAGGAGGCCGGTGCCGCCTCCGGTCTGTTGCAGACCCTCCAGTGGCTCG
This sequence comes from Streptomyces sp. NPDC005648, assembly GCF_040605395.1. NCBI lineage: Bacteria > Bacillati > Actinomycetota > Actinomycetes > Kitasatosporales > Streptomycetaceae > Streptomyces > Streptomyces sp. NPDC005648. The sequence goes on from NZ_JBEXCS010000151.1 coordinate 3,436, forward strand.
GCGGCACACTCGGACTCTCCGTCCTGGTCACGGTCTTCGGCACGGCGACCCGGCACGCGTCCGGCACCCCGGCCGAGATCCTCACCCATGGCGCGGCACGCGCCTTCGGCGCCGGAGCACTGATCGCGCTCACCGCCCTGCTGGTGTCGGTGTTCGTGATCACCGGCCGCCGCGGGAGGACGACGTAGCGCAGTGGACACCGGGGACTTCGCCGGCGTCGGCGCGTTGTTCGCCGACGCCGTGTTCATCGGCAGCGGCGCCCCGGCCGAGGGCCGGGAGGCCGTGGAGCGGACAGTCCGCGACACGGTGATCCTCTAAGAGGACGGCACACCCCGCACGCGAGGTGAGCCGGCACCCGCGGGGCCGAACCGGAGGTGCCGGGCGGGCGGTCACTGGAACAGCGCGCTGTACGCGTTCAGGGCGGGCTGGCCGCCCAGATGGGCGTAGAGGACCGTGGAGTCCCGGGGGATCTCGCCCCGGGCGACCAGGTCGATCATTCCCGCCATCGACTTGCCCTCGTAGACCGGGTCCGTGACCATGCCCTCGGTGCGGGCCGCGAGGCGCATCGCGGCCAGGGTCGTCTCGTCCGGAATGCCGTACGTTCCCGCGTGGTACCGCTCGTCCAGCTCCACGTCCGTCTCGGTCAACTCCCGCTTGACGCCGATGAGCCGGCCGGTTTTGTCGGCGATCCGCGCGATCTGCGCCTTCGTCGCCGCGGGCTTGGCCGAGGCGTCGACGCCGAGGACCCGGCGGGGCCGGCCGCCCGCCTCCTCCAGGGCGGCGAAGCCCGCGACCATGCCGGCCTGGGTGGAACCGGTCACCGAGCAGACGACCACCGTGTCGAAGAAGACACCCAACTCGCGCTCCTGTTCGGCGACTTCGTGGGCCCAGCCGGCGAAGCCCAGCCCGCCGAGCGGGTGGTCGGAGGCGCCCGCGGGGATGGCGTACGGCTTTCCGCCGGACTCCTCCACCTCCCTCAGGGCCTGCTCCCAGCTCTCCTTGAAGCCGATGCCGAAGCCGGCCTTCACCAGACGGACGTCCGCTCCGGCGAGGCGGCTGAGGAGGATGTTGCCGACCTTGTCGTAGACCGCGTCCGGCCAGTCGACCCAACTCTCCTGGATCAGCACGCACTTGAGGCCCGCGCGGGCGGCGACGGCGGCCACCTGGCGGGTGTGGTTGGACTGGACGCCACCGATCGAGACCAGGGTGTCGCAGCCCTGCGCGAGGGCGTCCGCGACCAGGTACTCCAGCTTGCGGGTCTTGTTGCCGCCATAGGCGATACCGGAGTTGCAGTCCTCGCGCTTGGCCCACAGGGAGGCGCCGCCCAGATGGGCGGTGAGGCGGTCCAGGGGATGGACCGGGGACGGCCCGAAGAGGAGGGGGTAACGGTCGTGGGAAGAAAGGGACATGGCCATGGGGTCCTCCCGGGACGGGGCTGGGGGAGAGCGGGGTCAGTCGTCGGGTGTCAGGTCGACCATGTCGGCGAGGCTTCGCCAGATCTCCGCGGTGACCGTCACCGCCGTCTCCGCGTCACCGGACGCGCAGGCCTCGATCAGCTGGTCGTGCAGGCCCGCCGAGCGGCAGCTGCTCTCGCCGAAGCGGCGGCGCTCCAGGCGGCGGATGAGCGGGGTGTAGCGGGTGATGGTGGCGGCGGCCGCGTGGTTGGCGGCGACCCGGACCAGGACGTCGTGGAGGGCGTCGTCCGCGCGCAGGGCTCCGTCCACGTCACCGGCACCGACGGCCGCCGCGAACCGTTCGTTGGCCGTGCGCATCGCCTGGACGTCGGCGGCGAAGAGCCGGGGCACGGCGGTGCGGGTGGCGAGCTCGTGCATGGCACCGACCACGGCCGCGGCGTCCCGGACGTCGGCGGTGACCAGAGGCGTCACCCGGGTGTAGCTCTGCGGTTTGCTCTCCAGCAGGCCCTCGTCGACCAGACGGGAGAAGGCCTCGCGCACCGGAGCGCGGGACAGCCCGAGCCGTTCGGCCAGCTCGGCGTCCCGGACGATGGCGCCGGGCTCGATCTCCCCGGCCACGATGGCGTCCCGGATGGCTTCGTAGGCGCGGTCCCTGAGGAGCGTGCGCTGGACGGGTCGTATGGCCACGAACTGAAATGTTAGATGTCAAATGCCGGGCGGACAAGTCCCTGACCTGTACCAGAGAGCCGACAACGGTTGCACCCGACAGCTACGGTCCCCCCGGCGGAGCTATGCACATTCCGGTCACGACGCCGTTCGCGACCCACAGACGAGAGGGCGGAACGTCCACACCGTAGGTCTTTTTCACTCCGGCCGGGACAATTGCAGTTACTCGATCCCACATGATGGATTCCGCATAACCGCGACGACCGGCCGCTGAACGGCGAGAGGCACGGTTGCGCGCAGCCAAGGAGGCCAGTGCTGCCGCCTTGTGCTCTGCCCGAAGCAGCACCAGTTCGCTCAGCCGTGTCACAGAGCGGCCATCGGCCACTCGAAGCCTCCACAAGGGCATATCACTCTGGTTGTTCCTCTTACTGCCGATACTGCTCTGGACGCCAAGCCGCAGTAAGGCATCCCCAAGCTGACGGACGAGACTCTCCGAAATGTTGGCGAATTCAACCTGGCGCGCTTCCACCGAGCCGTCGCTGTCGATCAATCCCGCGATCAGCCCGCAAATAAATTCACGGCTGTAAGGCAGATTGGCCGCCCTTTTCCCCTCACCCTTGAGCCCCCACACCTGATGCTCAATCAGCAGGTCACGTAGCGCGTTGCAATGCCACTCAGGATCCACAAGGCGCACCCGCAGCCACGTGCCGTTGTCTTCCACATTGGCCCGGCATCCGTGCTTGGCCGCGTATTCGCGAATCTGTCGAAGGGTTCCATCTTCGTGTCCAACCCAAGTCGGAGTACGGCCGGTCATGTTGCCGTCACCGAGCATCGACCCGACGAACCAGCCATCCCACTCGTCACCGAGCGTGCCGAAGAAGCCAGCCGTAAGCGGCGCAGGAGCAGCGTATCCCGGTGCCAGCAGGGCAGTCGGCTTCCAGGTCGGACGTCGTGAGCCCTCGCGGCTTCGAACAGCCCACCGGTGGTTGGCTGTTGCTTCGATGACGCGGCCCGATGCGAAGTGCACGGCGAACACTGGCTGCACGCCACCGTCGATCCAGCGAACCGGGCGAGTGACCGCCAAGGTGCCGACATTGCTGTTTCTCGGCGGGTAGGGGCGCCCGGGCCTGGCTTCGCGGAGATCCCACTCCTCGTCATACGCGAGGACAGCGAGTCTCGCGACTACGACATCCTCTACGGGAGCCACCGTACCGTCCGGGAGCCAGACGAGGGTTCCTTCGGCCAGGCATTTCCAGGTAGAAGCGCCGTGGAGCTTATACGAGCTGGACATACGGAAACCATATGTCCAGCATCGCGAGCCAATCACCGAATCAAACAAGCCCCACCCGTACGAGTGACCTCACGTTCTAACGTCGCTGCCGCTTCCAGGGCCCCGTGATGGCGAGCATGATGCCCGGCTCCTGGATGTTGGCGAAGAGGGTGTGGCCGTCGGGCGAGAAGGTCACTCCGGTGAACTCGCTGTACTCGGGCTTCTCTTCGGTGCCGTTGTTGAGTTCGTTGCGGGCGATCGGGTAGGTGCGGCCGCTGTCGGTGGCGCCGAAGAGGTGCTGCAGGCCCTCGCCGTCCTCGGCGATGACCAGACCGCCGTACGGGGAGACGGTGATGTTGTCCGGGCCGTCGAAGTGGCCTTCCGCGGAGGGGTCCGGGTTGACGCCGATCAGCACCTTGAGGGTGAGGGTGCGGCGCCCCGGGTCGTAGAACCAGACCGCGCCGTCGTGCTGGACGGGGCTCTCGTCACGGGCGTACGAGGAGACGATGTAGGCGCCGCCGTCGCCCCACCACATGCCCTCCAGCTTGCGGGCGCGGGTGACCTGTCCTTCGGTGAACTGCTTGCGGACCGAGGTGGTCCTGGCGTCGCGGTCGGGGACGGTCACCCAGTCGACGCCGTAGACCGTGCCGATCCTGGTCGCGCGGGAGAGGTCGTCGACGAACCGGCCGCCGGAGTCGAAGCACTTGAAGGCCTCGAGGACACCGGCGTCGTCGGCGAGGGTGCGCAGCCTGCCGCGGCCGTGGTGGAAACCGGCCGGCGGGGTCCAGCGGTAGAGGAGGCCGTTGGGGCCGGCGGCGTCCTCGGTGAGGTAGAGGTGGCCGCGCCTGGGGTCGACGACGACGGCTTCGTGGGCGTAACGCCCCAGCGCCTTGACGGGCTTGGGGTTCCGGTTGGCCCGGCCGTCGGCGGGGTCGACCTCGAAGACATAGCCGTGGTCCTTGGTCATGCCGTTCTGGCCGGCCTTGTCCTCGGTCTCCTCGCAGGTGAGCCAGGTGCCCCAAGGAGTGTTGCCGCCCGCGCAGTTGGTGGAGGTGCCGGCGATGCCGACCCACTCGGCGACATGGTCACGGCGGACCTCGACGACCGTGCAGCCACCGGAGGCGGCGGGGTCGTAGACCAGGCCCTCGGTGAGCGGGACGGGGTACTTCCAGTTCGACCGCGGGCCCTTGAGCTCGTGGTTGTTGACCAGCAGGGTCGTGCCGCGCGGGCCGTCGAAGGTGGAGGTGCCGTCGTGGTTGGAGGGGGTGAACTCGCCCGACTCCAGCTTGGTTCTGCCGCTGTAGGTGATGATCCGGTACTTGAAGCCGGCCGGGAGGGCGAGGATGCCGTTCGGGTCGGAGATCAGCGGTCCGTAGCCGACGCCGCCGTGTCCGTGCGCCGACTCCTCCCCCGCGCTCTCCTCGGTCTCCGTGGACGCGAGGGCGTTCGGGGCGGTGGCGAGGGCGCCGACGCTGCCCGCCAGCGCGACCCCGGCACCGGTGAGCGCGGATTTTCTGGCGAAGTCCCTGCGGGTGAGCGACATGGTGTCTCCTGTGACGGTGGGTGTGCCGTGGAGGGTGGCGACCTCGGGTCGGCGCCACCGTCCCGCCCACGTCTGAACGGGGGTTGAACACCGGGCGACGGCAGGGGGCGCAGTTCCATGAATCCGTACGCACACCACCACGGGATTCAAAAATCCCCGTGCCGCCGACACCCCTGCCGCGGCTCTAGTTCCCTTGCTGGGACCGCGCCTTGAATGCCGCCTTCCGAGCTTCCTTCGCCACCCGCTTGTCCGGGTGCAGCCGCCCCATCGCCTCCAGGACGTCCGCCGTGGCCGGGTGGTCGACCCGCCAGGCCGCGGCGAAGAAACCGCCGTGCTGGGCGGCCAGGCCCTGTACCAGCGACCGCAGTTCCTCGGAGTTGCCCTCGGCGGCCAGTTGGGCGGCGATCGTGTCGATGGTCAGCCAGAAGATCATCGCCTCGGACGGGGCGGGGACGTCGGCGGCGCCGCGCTCGGCCAGCCACACCCGGGCCAGCCCACCCAGTTCGGCGTCGTCCAGCACCTCCCGCAGGGCGGGTTCGGCGTCCGGGCCGACCAGGGAGAGGGCCTGCTGGCAGCGCAGCCGGCGCAGCGGCGCTCCCGTGTCCTGGCCCCGCGCCGCGGCGAGCAACTCCCGGGCCGCCGCGAGCGGTTCGCGCCGCGCCAGCCACTGCTCGGTCTCCGCCCGCGCGGCGCCCTGCGGGAAGGCCGCCGTCCCGTCGAGCAGTGCGTCGGCCCCCTTGTCGGCGAGGTCACCGACGGCCGGCGCGGTGATCCCGGCCTCCAACAGCCGTGCCCGCAGCCCGTACAGACCGAGCGGTGTCAGCCGCACCATGCCGTAGCGCGAGACGTCGGTGTCGTCGACCGGCGCCGCGGGCTCCTCGTCGGTGTCGGCCATCAGCGCCTCGTCGACCGGCTGGTACTCGACGAGTCCCACCGGCTCCAGCAGCCGGAACTGGTCGTCCAGCTTCATCATCGCGTCGGAGACCTGCTCCAGGACGTCGTTGGTGGGCTCCCCCATGTCGGAGGGCACGATCATCGACGCGGCCAGCGCGGGAAGGGGCACGGGCGAGTCGCCGGGGCCGTCCTCGGTGACCGTCAGCAGATACAGGTTGCCGAGGACGCCGTCGAGGAACTCGGCCTCGGCCTCCGGGTCCCAGCGCAGCTGCGAGAAGTCCACCCCGCCCTCGGCTCCGCCGGCCGCGGCGAGCGCCTGGTCCAGTCCCTCGATGTCCGGCACGCTCGCGTCGGCCAGGACCGTCTCCAGCGCGCCCTGCCACACGGCGAGCACGTCGTGCGGGGAGCCGGCGGTGAGCAGCTCCAGCTCCTCCCCGGCCGTGACGGTCCCCTCGTCGCCCTCCTCCGGGTCCTCGATCTCGACCAGCCCGGTGTCCACGGCGACCCGCCATGCCTCACCCGCCCAGGCCTCCGCGTCCTCGCCGGTCAGCCCCAGGACCTCGACGGCGGCCGGCAGCTGCTCCTCGACGAGCCCGCCCCCGGCGTCCACCCGCGTCTGTGGTCCGGCCCAGCGGGCGAGCCGCGCGGCGCGGGACAGCAGGGGCGTGGACAGCGCGTCCCGCGCCAGCTCCGTCTCGGGGTGCAGCCGCACCGGCGGCAGGGGGGAGCTGTCTGACATCGGCTGGGTTCTCCTCGGACGCCTTGACTGCCGTACGACCACGTGGACGACGTACGGCTCAATCGCTCAGCCTAGACGGATTTCGCCCCATGCCGCCCGGTTCATCTCCCGGACAGGGTCCGTACATGGCCGAAACCTTGACAACTGGCCTGACCAGGCAGGAGATTGACGCGCGTAGAAATCTGTCGGATACATGACCACTGTATGTTCTACGCGCGTCGCCACCGCCCCACCGGTCAAGCGGCTCCCGAAGGTCCCCAGCACCACTCCTGTCCCGGCGCCCACGCAAGTCCCCGGAGGGATCACGTTGCCGAGCAAGAAGTCCGCGCGTCTCGCCGCGCTCACCGTCGCCGCCGTCTGTTCCGCGGCGTCGGCCGTCGCCCTGACCTCTCCCGCGCACGCCGACTCGGTGCGCATCCATGACATCCAGGGCACGACCCGTATATCCCCGTACGCCGGCCAGAAGGTCGCCGACGTGCCGGGCATCGTCACCGCCACGCGCACCTACGGCTCCTCCAGAGGTTTCTGGCTGCAGGATCCGACCCCGGACGACAACCCGGCCACCAGTGAGGGCGTCTTCGTCTTCACCAGCTCCACCCCCAAGGTCGCCGTCGGAGACTCCGTCACCGTCTCCGGCACGGTCTCGGAGTACGTCCCGGGCGGGGCCTCGACCGGCAACCAGTCGCTGACCGAGATCACCAAGCCGACGGTCACCACCGTCTCCACCGGCAACGCGGTCCCGGCCCCGGTCGTGATCGACGCGAAGTCGGTGCCGAGCGAGTACACCCCGGCGGGCGACCCGACCGCGGGCAACTCGATCAACGGTCTGACCCTGGACCCGTCGAAGTACGCCCTGGACTACTACGAGTCCCTGGAGGGCATGAACGTCCAGGTCGCCGACGCCCGTGTGGTCACCGCGACCGACCCCTACAGCGAGCTGTGGGTCACGGTGAAGCCGCGCGAGAACCGCACCCGTCGCGGCGGCACCCTGTACGCCTCCTACGACGACCAGAACACCGGCCGGCTGCAGATCCAGTCGCTGGGCGCGACCGCCGACTTCCCGGTGGCGAACGTCGGCGACACCCTGACCGGCACCACCACCGGTCCGCTGGACTACAACCAGTTCGGCGGCTACACGCTGGTCGCGGGCCGGCTCGGCACGCTGCAGAGCGGTGGTCTGCAGCGCGAGACGACCCGCAAGCAGGCGCGCGGCGAGCTGGCGGTGGCGACGTACAACGTCGAGAACCTCGACCCGTCCGACAAGACCTTCGACGCGCACGCCGCCGCGATCGTGAACAACCTGCAGTCGCCCGACATCGTGTCCCTGGAGGAGATCCAGGACAACGACGGTGCCACGGACGACGGTGTCGTGGACGCGAGCACCACGGTCACCAAGCTGATCGACGCGATCGTCGCGGCGGGCGGCCCGAAGTACGACTGGCGCTCGATCAACCCGGTCAACGACCAGGACGGCGGCGAGCCCGGCGGCAACATCCGCCAGGTGTTCCTCTTCAACCCGGAGCGGGTCTCCTTCGTGGACCGCGCGGGCGGCGACTCGACCACCGCGGTCGGTGTCACCAAGGTGCACGGCAAGGCGCAGCTGACCGCCTCGCCCGGCCGGATCGACCCGGCGAACGACGCCTGGAAGTCCAGCCGCAAGCCGCTGGCCGGCGAGTTCGTCTTCCGTGGCCGCACGGTCTTCGTGATCGCCAACCACCTCAACTCCAAGGGCGGCGACCAGGCCCTGACCTCGCAGTACCAGCCGGTGGTGCGCAGTTCGGAGATCCAGCGTCACGCGCAGGCGACGCTGGTCAACGCGTTCGTCAAGAGCATCCTCGACGTCCAGAAGAACGCGGACGTTGTCGCGCTCGGCGACATGAACGACTTCGACTTCTCCGACACCACCAAGATCCTCCAGGGTGACGGCGAGTTGTGGTCGGCGATCCAGTCGCTGCCCAGGAGCGAGCGCTACACCTACGACTACCAGGGCAACCAGCAGGTCCTGGACCAGATCCTGATCAGCCCGTCGATCCGTCGCGGCTGCGACTTCGACTACGACTCCGTGCACATCAACTCGGAGTTCAACGACCAGATCAGCGACCACGACCCGCAGGTGCTGCGGTTCCGCCCTTAGCCCCCCTCGGGATCAGGGCTGGCTGAACACGCCGTTCAGCCAGCCCTGCCAGGCGGCCTCGTTCGCCTGGCCGTCGGCGTCCGGCGCGAAGTCGTGGACGCTGATGCCGACCGGGGCGCCCCAGTGGTTGCGGCCGAAGAAGCGGATCAGGGCATCCTCGGTGCGCAGCCCGATGAAGTACGGGTTGCGGAAGTCCAGTACGGCGTCGAAGAGCCGGCCCTCCGGTCCACGCGCCCGCACCCGCGCCCCCTCCGCCGCGTCGGCCAGCCCCAGCGCCCGGCCCACGGCGTCGAAGGCGTCGGGGGCCTGTGACGCCTCGGCACCCTGCAGCTGGGCGAAGGTGACGGGCCGGGGCGCGAAGTACTTCAGGTACTGGCCCAGGGTGTGCAGATAGAAGTCGGTGTGCTTGGCGGCGCCGTCGTACTGGTTGTCCCAGTCGTCGGTGAAGATGCCGCTGTGGACATAGCGCACCCAGGCCCGCTTGCCCCCGTCGCGCGGCTCGATGGTGTGGTCGAGCTGGTTGGCGCTCTGGGTGGGGAAGCCGACGTCCTCACTGCGGACGGTGAGGCGGTGGGGCGGGTCGTAGGCGGTGACCGTGGAGCCGAAGGCGGCCCTGCCGCCCACCCGGGGCTCGGGCGGGTCCATCGGCCAGAGGTAGGCCCCACTGGCGTGGGTGATCGCCTCCCACACCTCTTCCGGGGTGGCATCGACCTCGAACTCGCGGATGATCTCGAATTCCTTGGACATGGTGGGCTCCTGGCTATTCCGACTCGGTCTGCTTCAGCGTGGGATGGACCGCGACGACGATCCGGTGGTCCCGGCCGCCCTCGGCGTCCGGGGCGTCGTACCTCTGGATCAGCGCGGTGACGCCGGCCGTCAACTCCTGGATGAACGCGGCCCGTTCGGCGGCGGAGGCGAACCGCACCTCGCCGTCCAGGGCGTAGGTGGCCAGTCCCTTGCGGGCCTTGGTCGCGCCGGTGATCAGCGCGCCGACGTCCCGCACCAGCCGGGCGCCGAGGGCGAGCAGCCAGCGTGCGGAGAGCTGGTCCCGGAAGCGGTCCGGATCCGGCTGCACGGAGGCGAGGGCGAGCGGCGAGATGACGTACGACGCCGCGGTCGCCCGCATCAGCCGCTCGGTCATGTTGCCCTTGCGGCGCTCGCCCGCGAGCTCGACCAGGCCGTGCTGCTCCAGCGACTTGAGGTGGTAGTTCACCTTCTGCCTCGGCAGCCCGACCTTCCCGGCCAGCATCGCCGCGGACGCCGGCCCCGCCGCCAGCTCGGCGAGCAGACGGGCCCTTATGGGGTCCAGGGAGACGGCGGCGGCCTCGGGGTCCTCGATCACGGTGACGTCCAGCATGCGTCCACCCTCTCACCGAACACTTTTTTTGTCCAGGAGGGGGAAGTTTTCGGCTGATGGGCGGCGCGGCGCAAAACGCCGGAGGGGCTGGACGACCAGCCCCTCGGCCGCGCCGTGCGCCACCTGGTCACCGATACCGGGATACGGCAGTTTCTCGACATAGGCACGGGCCTGCCCAC
>NZ_JBEXCS010000152.1:0-13632 GCF_040605395.1 Streptomyces sp. NPDC005648
CCAGGCCTGCCGGGGCCGTCGCGCTTGTGGCCGTCGCGCTTGTGGCCGTCGCCCGGTGTGTCCGCTGTCGCGGGGACCCCAGGCGTCTTCGAGCCCCTCCAGGGCCTCCTGGAGGACTTCGGCGCCTGGCACGACTGACGGCCTCCGGGCGCGGACACACGAAGGGACCCCGGCGCTGGATTCGCCGGGGTCCCTTCGCGCGCTCACGGGCCGATCAGACGCTATGCGCCAACTTCCACACCATGCTCGGCGGCAAGGCGGCGCAGGTCGTCGAGCTCGCCCTGCTCGACCTCGACGAGGAAGTCGTCGCCCTCGTCACGAGCCCGCGTCAGGTCGGACTCGGTCGCCTTTATGCGCTGCAGAAGTCCCGTGGTGAATGCGTCCATGCTGCGCCCCCTCGTCCTGGGTCGTGGGTCGGTGGCACGGGGGTGTGCCGTTGGGAAGGGGCGATCACGTCTGCGGCAGATGCCCAGCGCACTGCCCCGCTGGGCGGCGACGGTGCCAGGCACCCACGCGCCCACTCTGCGGAAAGCGGATCGCGCCGTGCCACATGGTGTTGCGGCACAAGCAGAGCGTGATCGCGGGGTATGAACCGTCCTCCCCCCGGTCCCTTCCACGGAAACCTCAACCCGGCGAAAAAGTCCCGCATTCCCCGGTCCCACACCTGTTCTTCATCCGCCGCTCAGCCGCCGCCCACCGCCTTACAGCCGACTTACGGCCGAAAAGGGCAGGATGGAGGCACACACCCATGAAGACCCCTGCCCGCCCGTGCCCGCCCGGCGCTACGCGGGTGGACACAGGAAGGACAAGCGACGTGCGCGTACTCGTCGTCGAGGACGAGCAGCTGCTCGCCGATGCGGTGGCCACCGGACTGCGCCGGGAGGCCATGGCCGTCGACGTCGTGTACGACGGTGCGGCCGCCCTGGAGCGCATCGGCGTCAACGACTACGACGTGATCGTCCTCGACCGCGACCTCCCGCTCGTCCACGGCGACGACGTCTGCCGCAAGATCGTGGAGCTCGGCATGCCCACGCGCGTGCTGATGCTGACGGCCTCCGGCGACGTCAGCGACCGGGTCGAGGGCCTGGAGATCGGCGCCGACGACTATCTCCCCAAGCCCTTCGCCTTCAGCGAGCTGATCGCCCGGGTGCGCGCCCTCGGCCGGCGCACCAGCGTCCCCCTGCCGCCGGTCCTGGAGCGCGCCGGCATCAAGCTCGACCCCAACCGCCGTGAGGTCTTCCGCGACGGCAAGGAGGTGCAGCTGGCGCCGAAGGAGTTCGCCGTCCTGGAGGTGCTGATGCGCTCCGAGGGCGCCGTCGTCTCCGCGGAGCAGCTCCTGGAGAAGGCCTGGGACGAGAACACCGACCCCTTCACCAACGTCGTCCGTGTCACCGTCATGACCCTGCGCCGCAAGCTGGGCGAGCCCCCCGTCATCGTCACCGTGCCCGGCTCCGGCTACCGGATCTGATCCCCGATGGCCGCCACACCCGCTCTCCCCAAGGCACCCCCGAAGCCCACCTGGGACCCCAGGAAGCCCCAGCCCCAGTACCCCTGGCTGCGCCCCACCATCCGCATACGTCTCACCCTGCTCTACGGCGGCATGTTCCTGATCGCCGGCATCCTGCTGCTGTCGATCATCTACCTGCTGGCGGCCCAGGCCCTCCACGAGGGCAGCGGCCAGTCGTTCTCGGTGTCCGGCACCAATCTCGGCATCAGCAGCCCCACCTGCCCCAAGCTCAACCAGGCGGGCAACAACGACGAGTTCAACTCCATCCTCAACTCCTGTGAGGCCGTCCAGCGCCAGCACGCCCTCGACGACCTCCTCAGCCGCTCCCTGCTGGCCCTTCTCGGCCTCGCCGTGATCGCCTTCGCCTTCGGCTACGCGATGGCCGGCCGGGTGCTGTCACCGCTCGGCCGGATCACCCGCACCGCGCGCGCGGTGGCGGGCTCGGACCTGTCCCGCCGGATCGAGCTGGACGGCCCGGACGACGAGCTCAAGGAGCTGGCCGACACCTTCGACGACATGCTGGAGCGCCTCCAGCGGGCCTTCACGGCCCAGCAGCGCTTCGTCGGCAACGCCTCCCACGAGCTGCGCACCCCGCTGGCGATCAACCGCACGCTGCTGGAGGTGCATCTCTCCGACCCGGGGGCGCCGGTGGAGCTCCAGCAGCTCGGCAAGACGCTGCTGGCCACCAACGAGCGCAGCGAGCAGCTGGTGGAGGGCCTGCTGCTGCTCGCCCGCAGCGACAACCAGATCGTCGAGCGCAAGCCGGTCGACCTCGCCGAGGTCGCCTCCCAGGCCGTCGACCAGGTGCACGCGGAGGCCGAGGCCAAGGGCGTGGTGATCCGGGGCGAGCAGAAGCCCGCGGTCGTCCAGGGCAACGGCGTGCTGCTGGAGCGGATCGCGCTGAACCTCGTACAGAACGCCGTGCGGTACAACGTGCCGGAGGGCGGCTGGGTCGAGGTCACCACCGAGGTCCGGCACGGCCAGGCGCTCCTGGTGGTGTCGAACACCGGTCCGGTGGTACCCGCGTACGAGATCGACAACCTCTTCGAGCCGTTCCGACGGCTGCGCACGGAGCGCACGGGCAGCGACAAGGGCGTCGGTCTCGGTCTGTCCATCGTCCGGTCCGTGGCCCGTGCGCACGGCGGCCACATCTCGGCCCAGCCGCGTGAGGGAGGTGGACTGGTGATGAGGTTCGCGCTCCCGATCTGACATCATGTGCCGACACACGGGCCCGTGTTCGCTTTGCGCAGAATTTTCCGGTCGTAAAAGCGCTCTCGGGACAGCAGTTCCGTGTGTGATCGATCACATGGGGGGCTTTTCTGTCATCCACTCTCCGTGATCATGAAAGCTGTCGGAAAGCCGGGAAAATCCGGGTTTTCGGGTGTCTTGATCACGGGAAGTACAGGTGGAGACGCCTTTGAAGAGCGGCAGGGGGACCGTGTACGGTCCCGTTCGCCATCCCAGCCGATCACTCTTGAGGAGTCCGGTTGGGTGTCGATTGAGTAACAGACCTTGATGTGAGGCAAAATCTCCGCCTCGAGGCGGGCACAAGTCCGGCCTCTCACGCGTTACGTGCGCTGGAGACACCCGCAGACACCCAGAGGGGGAGAGGTAAATGGCAACGGATTACGACACCCCACGCAAGACCGACGACGATGTGGACTCCGACAGCCTTGAAGAGCTGAAGGCCCGGAGGAACGACAAGTCCACCTCGGCGGTCGACGTCGACGAGTTCGAGGCCGCAGAAGGCCTGGAACTGCCCGGGGCCGACCTCTCCAACGAGGAGCTGGCCGTCCGGGTGCTGCCCAAGCAGCAGGACGAGTTCACCTGCATGAGCTGCTTCCTGGTGCACCACCGCAGCCAGCTGGCCCGGGAGAAGAACGGTCAGCCGATCTGCCGCGACTGCGACTGAGGCCGGGTCGGCCGTGACTGGCTCGACCCCACCTCGGAAGCGCCGTTCCCTCCTGCGGGGAGCGGACCAGGGGCCGCAGGACGGCCCCCACGGCACGCGTGACGACGAGCGAGGCTCATCCGGTACGACACCCGGTGACACGGGTTACTCCGGGGCGGCCTCGCTCGAATCGGTGGCCGACCGGGCCGACCTCCCGGAACCGGCACCGAACACTCCCGCGCCCGTCGCCAGGCGGCGGGCCCGGGTGATCCGTGACAAGGCCAGGGACACCGTCCGGGAAGGCGTCCGCAAGGGCGGCAGCCGCGCCAGGGCGGGCCTGGCCCATCTCGCGGACCGGATCATTGAGATCGCCCCGCGTGTGCCCGTACGCGACCTCGCGAAGCTGCGGGCGCAGTTCCCGGGCCTCGGACCCGAACAGCTCGCCGACAAGCTCGTGTCGGGCGCCGCGTACGCGACGTCCACGGTCGGAGCGGGCATCGGAGCGGCGGCGATGATGCCGGTGCCGCCCGCCATGCCGACGGAGCTGGCCGCCGAGATCACCGGCGTGGCCGCGATCGAGCTGAAGCTGATCGCCGAACTCCACGAGGTCTACGGCGTACGCCCGCCCGGAAACCTGAAAGAGCGCAGCACCGCGTATCTGAACTCCTGGTCCGGGGAGCGCGGTGTCGACGTCAGGAAGCCGTCGAGCTTCGGCGGCGCGGTCAACAGCCAGATGAAGCACCAGCTGCGCCAGCAGATCATGAAGCGCATGGTGCGCGACCTGCCCAATCTGATGCCGTTCATGGTGGGCGCCGCCGTAGGCGCGGTCATGAACCGCAGAGACACCAAGAAGCTCGCCGAGCGCATCCGCAAGGACCTGCGCCAGATCCAGGTGCCCTGGGACGCGCTGCCCGAGCAGCCGCCCCTGGAGGCGCCGAGGCACCCCCTGGAGCTGGAGGACGGCTCCCTGGGCTGAGAGCCCCCACGGGCGTGCCGAGCCCCTCAGGCGGCCGTTTCCCTGGCCGCCTTCAGCGCCTCGGCCAGCCGCTCCGGCTCCCGCGTCGACAGGTACAGGTACGGCGTCGGGTCCTGCGGGTCCGTGACCTCCACCTTCAGCGCCCTCGGAATGTAGGCCCGCAGCAGCAGGAAGGCGCGCGTGTCCGCCTTGTACGTGCGCCAGGCCGCCGCCTCCTCCGGGGAGAGCACCTCCGCCTCGCCCAGCGCCGTCACCGGGATCTTCGCCTCCCCCGCGATCAACGAGCCGCCCACCACACGGATGCGCACCGACCCGTACGAGCTGGCCACGACCGCCGAGGCCGCCGTACCGCCGACCAGTCCGCCGAGCAGCGGCAGGGTGCCGAAGGGCAGCAGGATCAGGGCGCAGGAGACCCCGATCAGGAACGAGATCAACCACCACGAACGAGGGGCGGTGAGGCGTTCTTCGTAGGGGGCCGTGGAGAGCTGCATGGAGCCAAGCTTGGCACGGTGTCCGGAAGGTGCCGACGCGCGGGTAAGGTCTGCGGCTGTGAGTGGTACTTCCGTGGCTCTTCAGCCTCCCGCCGACGCGGTGAAACCCGTGCGCCACCCGGACGCTCCCGCGCCGGGTGAGCTTCTGGGTTCGCACTACGCCCAGTGTTTCGGCTGTGGTGGCGAGCAGGCCCACGGGCTGCACCTGGCGGCCCGGGCGGGCGAAGGCGTCACGA
This sequence comes from Streptomyces sp. NPDC005648, assembly GCF_040605395.1. NCBI lineage: Bacteria > Bacillati > Actinomycetota > Actinomycetes > Kitasatosporales > Streptomycetaceae > Streptomyces > Streptomyces sp. NPDC005648. Next base: position 5,102 of record NZ_JBEXCS010000152.1, read on the forward strand.
TCACCGCGGAGTTCACCGTCCAGCCCGCCCACCAGGGCGCCCCCGGCCTCGCGCACGGCGGGGTGCTGGCGACCGCGCTGGACGAGACGCTCGGCTCGCTGAACTGGCTGCTGCGGGCGATCGCCGTGACCGGCCGGCTGGAGACGGACTTCGTCCGTCCGGTGCCGCTCGGCACCACGCTGCATCTCTCGGCCGAGGTGACCGCGGTGGCGGGCCGCAAGATCTACTCCAGGGCCGTCGGGCGCCTCGACGGCCCCGAAGGCGCGGTCGCCGTCCGCGCCGACGCCCTGTTCATCGCGGTCGAGGTCGACCACTTCATCGACAACGGCCGTCCGGAGGAGATCCGCGCGGCCATGAGCGACCCCGATCAGCAAAGGCGCGCCCGCGCCTTCGAGGTGAACCCGTGAGCCGTGATCCCCGTCAGGAGCTCGACGTACTCATCCGGCGCGTCGACCCGGACGTACCGCTTCCGTCGTATGCGCACCCGGGCGACGCGGGAGCCGATCTGCGCACCACCGAGGCGTGCGAGCTGAAGCCCGGCGAGCGGGCGGTGCTGCCCACCGGGGTGTCCGTCGCGCTCCCCGAGGGGTACGCGGCCTTCGTGCACCCCCGGTCGGGGCTCGCCGCCCGCTGCGGCGTCGCCCTCGTGAATGCCCCGGGGACGGTGGATGCCGGGTACCGTGGGGAGATCAAGGTGATCGTGGTGAATCTCGACCCGCGCGAGGCGGTGCGGTTCGAGCGCTTCGACCGGATCGCCCAACTGGTCGTCCAGCAGGTCGAGAAGGTCCGCTTCCGGGAGGTGGCGGAGCTGCCCGACTCGGCGCGGGCCGAAGGGGGCTTCGGGTCCACCGGAGGACACGCGGCGGTGGCCGGTGAGAACAGCACAAGCGGTCAGGCCGCCGTGGGCGGCACTACGGGTGGGAATCGATACGCTTCGGTCGTATCCGACCGGGAAGGACAGTGACGTGTTCGGACGTCGCAAGAAGAAGGGTGCCGCCGAGGACGCGGCCGGCGAGGCCGAGCAGGTCGTCGACAGTGTCGACACTGAGGCGGACGACGTAGAAGAGGCCGGGCGCGAGCGTGTACGGCTCGAGCCCGAACCGCGGCCGGACGGGCCCTGGGACGACACCGAGGTGCGCGAGCCCGGCGAGGGCCGGGTGGACCTGGGCGGACTCTTCGTACCGGGCGTCGACGGCATGGAACTGCGCGTGGAGGTCGCGGGCGACGCGATCGTCGCGGCGACCGTCGTGCTGCGTGACAGCGCCATCCAGCTGCAGGCCTTCGCCGCGCCCAAGCGCGAGGGCATCTGGGGCGAGGTGCGCGAGGAGATCGGCTCCGGCATCACCCAGCAGGGTGGCATCGTCGACGAGGTCGAGGGCCCGCTCGGCTGGGAGCTGCGGGCCCAGGTGCCGGTGCAGCTGCCGGACGGCACGGGTGGTTTCCAGGTCGTGCGGTTCGTCGGCGTGGACGGTCCGCGCTGGTTCCTGCGCGGGGTGATCTCGGGCCAGGGCGCGGTGCAGCCGCAGGCGGCCGGACTGCTCGAACAGATCTTCAGGGACACGGTCGTGGTCCGCGGCGAGGGCCCGATGGCGCCCCGCGACCCGATCGTCCTGAAGCTGCCGAACGACGCCCAGATGGTGCCCGAGGGCGTCCAGCAGGAGGAGGGCTCCCGCTTCTCCGGCGGCATGGGCCAGCTGCAGCGCGGACCGGAGATCACCGAGGTCCGCTAGACGGTCGTAGGAGCACGAGGGCCGCATTCCCGGGCAGGGGGTGCGGCCCTTTCCCCTGCGCGGACCCTTGACGGCGGATTGGTCTGGACCTACGGTCTCGGGCCAATCGCCTGTTCATGGAGGCGCTCATCATTCACACATACGAACGGATGGCACCCGCAATGCGCCGAACCGCACTTCTCGCATCCGCCTCCGCGCTTGTCGTGGGCATGATCAGTTGGCCCGCCGCCCACCACGCCGACGCGGCCCCCGCCGCCTTCGTCCACCCCGGAGTCACCGTCTCCCGGGCCCAGTTGGACTTCACCCGTGCCAAGGTCGACGCCGGCGCCCAGCCCTGGAAGGGCGCCTTCGACGAGATGCTGGCGAGCAAGTACGCCGATCTGAACCGCACCCCGAAGCCCCGGGCGACCGTCGAGTGCGGCTCGTACTCCAACCCCGACCACGGCTGCACGGACGAGCGCCAGGACGCCATCGCCGCCTACACGGACGCCCTCGCCTGGTACATCACCCGCGACGACCGCTACGCCAGGAAGTCCATCCAGCTGATGGACGCCTGGTCAGCGGTGATCAAGGAGCACACCGACAGCAACGCGCCCCTCCAGACCGGCTGGGCGGGCTCGTCCTGGCCGAGGGCCGCCGAGATCATCAAGTACACCTACACCGGGAGCTGGCCGAACTCCGGCCGCTTCGCGACCATGCTCCGCGACGTCTACCTCCCCGAGGTGATCAACGGCTCCGGCTCCAACGGCAACTGGGAGCTGTCGATGATGGAGGCCGCCGTCGGGATCTCGGTCTTCCTGGAGGACAGGACGTCGTACGACAAGGCCATGGCGAGGTTCCGCACCCGCGCCGCCGCCTATGTCTACCTGTCCTCCGACGGCGATCTGCCGAAGACCGTGCCGAGCCAGCACCTCGACACCAGGGCGAAGATCGTCGGCTACTGGCAGGGGCAGTCCACCTTCGTGACCGGCCTCACCCAGGAGACCTGCCGCGACTTCACCCACACCGGCTACGGCATCTCCGCGCTCTCGCACGTCGCCGAGACCAGCCGTATCCAGGGCCAGGACCTCTACGGCACCGACATCGGCGAACGGCTGCGCCAGGCGCTCGGATTCCAGGCCAGGTACCAGCTGGGCGCCGCCGTCCCGAGCTGGCTGTGCGGCGGCTCGCTCAACCTCGGACTCGGCCCGGTCACCGAGGTCGGCTACAACGCCCTGCACAACCGCCTCGGCCTCGCGATGGCCAACACCCAGACGCTCACCGAGCGGCAGCGCCCGGCCGGCACCAACAGCCTCTTCGTCGCCTGGGAGACCCTCACCCACGGTGACGATCCCAACTGAACCGTTGAACGGCCGGGCGTCCCGCCGCGATACTGGCGCCCGGCCCACGGGGGAGGCGACATGAGCAGCCAGGTGGTCACCGAGACCATGGTGCGCGTCGAGAACGTCCAGAAGTCCTACGGCCATGGAGCCGCCGCCGTGCACGCCCTGCGCGGTGTCTCGTTCGAGGTCCCGCGCGGCGAGCTCGTCGCCCTCAAGGGACGCTCCGGGTCGGGCAAGACGACCCTGCTCAACATCGTCGGCGGACTCGACGTCCCGGACGGGGGGCGGGTCCTCGTCGACGGCCTCGATCTCTCCCGGCTCGGCGAGGACGGCCTGCTGGCCCTGCGCCGGGACCGTATCGGCTTCGTCTTCCAGTCCTTCGGGCTGATCCCGATCCTCACCGCCGCCGAGAACGTCGGCGTCCCCCTGCGGCTGCGCCGCGCCGAGGTACGCGCGCGTGAGGAGCGCGTCGAACTGCTGCTCGCCCTCGTCGGCCTCGCCGATCACGCCCGGCAGCGGCCCGGCGAGCTCTCCGGCGGCCAGCAGCAGCGCGTCGCCATCGCGCGCGCCCTCGCCAACAGCCCCTCGCTGATCGTCGCCGACGAACCGACCGGGCAGCTGGACGCGGAGACCGGGCACGCCGTCATGGAGCTGCTGCGGGCCGTCGTGCGGAGCGAGAACGTCACCGCCCTCGTCGCCACCCACGACACGACCCTGCTCGACCTGGCCGACCGGGTCCTGGAGCTGTCCGACGGGGAGATCGTCGAACACTGAGGCGGCCCGGCGTCAGAGTTGCGTCAAAGACGGTCCCCGGGGCCGCCCGGGCACGATGTGTCGCGATTGTTGGCCGTAAGGTCGACGCTGCGTAGGCAGCAGTGACCGGAAGACAATAGGGACCATGGGACGCGGCAAGCTTCGGATCTACCTGGGTGCGGCACCGGGCGTCGGCAAGACGTACGCGATGCTCTCCGAGGCGCACCGGCGCGTGGAGCGGGGGACCGACTGTGTCGTGGCCTTCGTCGAGCACCATGAGCGGCCACGCACCGAGGTGATGCTGCACGGTCTGGAGCGGATACCGCGCAAGGAGCTGGAGTACCGCGGGGCCGCCTTCACCGAGATGGACGTGGACGCGGTGCTGCGCCGCGCCCCCGCCGTCGCCCTGGTGGACGAACTCGCCCACACCAATGTCCCCGGCTCCCGCAACGCCAAGCGCTGGCAGGACGTCGAGGAACTCCTCGCCGCGGGCATCGACGTCGTGTCCACCGTCAACATCCAGCATCTGGAGTCCCTCGGGGACGTCGTGGAGTCCATCACCGGAGTGCGGCAGCGGGAGACCGTACCGGACGAGGTGGTGCGGCGGGCCGATCAGATCGAGCTGGTCGACATGTCGCCCCAGGCGCTCAGACGCCGTATGGCACACGGCAACATCTACAAGCCGGACAAGGTCGACGCGGCCCTGTCCAACTACTTCCGCCCCGGCAACCTGACCGCGCTGCGGGAGCTGGCCCTGCTGTGGGTCGCCGACCGGGCCGACGAGTATCTGCAGCAGTACCGCAGCGAGCACCGGGTGTCGAAGATCTGGGGCTCACGGGAGCGGATCGTGGTCGGCCTGACCGGCGGTCCCGAGGGGCGGACGCTGATCCGGCGGGCCGCACGCCTCGCGGAGAAGGGCGCCGGCGGCGAGGTCCTCGCCGTCTACATAGCCAGCAGCGACGGCCTCACCTCCGCCTCCCCGAAGGAACTCGCCGTCCAGCGCACCCTCGTCGAGGACCTCGGCGGCACCTTCCACCACGTCATCGGCGACGACATACCGGCGGCGCTCCTCGCCTTCGCGCGCGGGGTCAACGCCACCCAGATCGTCCTCGGCGTCTCCCGGCGCAAGAGCTGGCAGTACGTCTTCGGGCCCGGCGTCGGCGCGACGGTCGCCCGGGACTCCGGTCCCGACCTCGACGTCCACCTGATCACCCACGACGAGGCCGGCAAGGGGCGGGGGCTGCCGGTGGCCCGGGGTGCGCGGCTCGGCCGCTCCCGGATCATCTGGGGCTGGCTGCTCGCCCTGGCCGGCCCGGTGATCATGGCCGCGCTGCTCAACACCGTCCATCTCGGCCTCGCCAACGACATGCTGCTCTTCCTGGCGGTCACGGTCGCGGCGGCCCTGCTCGGCGGACTGCTGCCCGCCCTGGCCTCGGCCGCGGTCGGCTCCCTGCTCCTGAACTACTTCTACACACCGCCCCTGCACCGCTGGACCATCGCCGACCCCAAGAACATCGTCGCCATCGTGATCTTCGTGGCCGTCGGGGTGTCGGTGGCCTCCGTCGTCGACCTGGCGGCCCGGCGCACCCATCAGGCCGCCCGGCTGCGGGCCGAGTCGGAGATCCTCTCCTTCCTCGCCGGCAACGTGCTGCGCGGCGAGACGGGCCTCGAAGAGCTCCTGGAGCGCGTGCGGGAGACCTTCGGCATGGAGTCCGCGGCCCTGCTGGAGCGGGCCGGCGACCACGACCCGTGGACCTGCGCGGGCCGCGCGGGGCACGGGCCGGCCGTGGAGCGGCCCGAGGACGCCGATGTGGACGTGCCGGTCGGCGACCACATGGCGCTCGCGCTGACCGGCCGGGTGCTGCCCGCCGAGGACCGCCGGGTGCTGGCCGCGTTCGCCGCCCAGGCCGCCGTCGTCCTGGACCGCCGGCGCCTCCGGGAGGAGGCCGACCGGGCTCGCGCGCTGGCCGAGGGCAACCGCATCCGTACGGCGCTGCTGGCCGCCGTCAGCCATGATCTGCGCACCCCGCTCGCGGGCATCAAGGCGGCCGTCTCCTCGCTCAGGTCCCACGACGTGGCGTGGTCGGAGGAGGACCGGGCGGAGCTACTGGAGGGCATCGAGGAGGGCGCCGACCGGCTCGACCACCTCGTCGGGAACCTCCTCGACATGTCCCGGCTGCAGACCGGCACGGTCACCCCGCTGATCCGCGAGATCGACCTCGACGAGGTGGTGCCCATGGCGCTGGTCGGGGTGCCCGAGGACAGCGTCGGGCTGGACGTGCCGGAGACGCTGCCCATGGTCGCCGTGGACCCGGGGCTGCTGGAGCGGTCGGTGGCCAACCTGGTCGAGAACGCCGTCAAGTACAGCCCGGTGGGCAAGCAGGTCGTGGTGGCCGCCAGCGCCCTCGCCGACCGCGTCGAGGTGCGGGTGGTCGACCGCGGCCCCGGCGTCCCCGACGAGGCCAAGGAACGCATCTTCGAGCCCTTCCAGCGCTACGGGGACTCCCCGCGCGGCGCCGGGGTCGGGCTGGGTCTCGCCGTCGCCCGCGGCTTCGCCGAGGCCATGGGCGGCACCCTCGACGCCGAGGACACACCCGGCGGCGGGCTCACCATGGTGCTCACCCTGCGTGCGGAGGGATCGCGCCCGCAGGAGCTTGTCCAGCAGGTAGAACCGGAGAGGCAGGTCACATGACCCGTGTGCTGGTCATTGACGACGAGCCGCAGATCGTGCGTGCCCTCGTGATCAACCTCAAGGCGCGCAAGTACGAGGTCGACGCGGCGCACGACGGCACCACGGCCCTCCAGCTCGCCGCCGCCCGCCATCCCGACGTGGTCGTCCTGGACCTGGGCCTGCCCGACATGGACGGCGTCGAGGTGATCCGGGGCCTGCGCGGCTGGACGCGGGTGCCGATCCTGGTGCTGTCCGCCCGGCACACCTCCGACGAGAAGGTCGAGGCGCTGGACGCCGGCGCCGACGACTACGTCACCAAGCCGTTCGGCATGGACGAGCTGCTCGCCCGGCTGCGGGCCGCCGTCCGGCGTGCCGAGCCCGTCGGGGCCGGCGAGGACGAGGCGACGACCGTGGAGACCGAGGAGTTCACCGTCGACCTCGCCGCGAAGAAGGTCAACCGGGACGGCAGGGACGTACGGCTGACCCCCACGGAGTGGCATCTGCTGGAGGTGCTGGTCCGCAACACGGGGCGGCTGGTCAGCCAGAAGCAGCTGCTCCAGGAGGTGTGGGGGCCGTCGTACGGGACGGAGACGAACTATCTGCGCGTGTACATGGCGCAGCTGCGGCGCAAGCTGGAGTCTGATCCGTCACATCCCCGGCACTTCATCACGGAACCGGGGATGGGCTACCGGTTCGAGAAGTGAGCCGCAGGTCGGGGGCCGGGGAACGCAGGGGCCGGTTCGGGGCCGCGCCGGGCGGGTACGAGGGTGTCGGCGCACCCCGGTACGCTTCAGATATGAGTGCTGTTCCTCGTTCCGAGAAGCCGTCGGGCCGGTTCCGGCGCATGCTCGACCGGCTCTCCTCCTCCCAGGAGGACCTGGAGTCGGAGGAGCTGCGGGAGGACGCGGCCACGGCGGGCTGCGTGCGGATCGGCGACTGCCACGACCGGCAGATCGTCACGGTTACTGGTACCTTGCGCACGGTCACCCTGCGGCCGCGGGCGGGCGTCCCGGCCCTGGAGGCCGAGCTGTTCGACGGCACCGCCGCGCTGGACGTGGTGTGGCTCGGGCGGCGCTCCATCGTCGGGATAGAGCCGGGGCGCAGACTGATCGCATCGGGCCGGATCTCGATGAGCCGGGGCCGCCGGGTGCTGTTCAACCCGAAATACGAACTGAGACCCCTCGGACGGGAGTAGCCGGTGACGTCGCTCGACAAGCCGACAGAAGACACGTCTGCCGACGATGCCCGGGCGGTGACCGAGGCCGCGCTGTTCGAGGCGTTCGGCGGGGTCCGCGGCATGGTCGAGACGGTGCTGCCCGGCCTGCTCTTCGTCACGATCTTCACGATCAACAAGGACCTGCACTGGTCGGCCATCGCCGCCCTCGCGGTGTCCCTGCTGCTCGTGGTGGTCCGGCTGGTCACGCGGGACACCGTCAAGCACGCGTTCAGCGGTGTCTTCGGCGTCGCCTTCGGTGTCGTGTTCGCGATGATGACGGGCAACGCCAAGGACTTCTACCTCCCCGGCATGCTCTACACGCTGGGGCTGGCGCTCGCCTACATCGTCACCACCCTGTGCGGTGTCCCCCTGATCGGCCTGATCCTCGGCCCGGTCTTCAAGGAGAACCTCTCCTGGCGCACCCGCAACCCCGGCCGCAAGAAGGCGTACGCGAAGGCCAGTTGGGCCTGGGGTCTGATCCTGCTCGCCAAGTGCGCGATCCTCTTCCCGCTCTACTGGTGGGCCAACACCGCCCAACTCGGCTGGGTCCTGGTCGCGCTGAAGATCCCGCCGTTCCTGCTGGCGGTCTGGCTGACCTGGGTGTTCCTGGCCAAGGCCCCCGCCCCCATCGATGTGTTCGCGGAGATGGAGGCGGAGGAGAAGGCCGAGGAGGAGCGCAAGGCCGCGGTCGCGGAGCGTGAGGAGGCCGGCGGCAGGCACCGTCGGGAGGCCTAGGCGGCGTCGCTGGGGGCTGCCGCCCCCGGACTCCCGCATCGGCCTGAACGGCCTCGTCCTCAAACGCCGGACGGGCTGAAAGACGCAGGGCGCCCTCGGTCGCG
>NZ_JBEXCS010000153.1:0-13597 GCF_040605395.1 Streptomyces sp. NPDC005648
GCCTGGACCGGCGCCAACTTCCGCCGGGGCGGCTATCTCGACCACGCCGACCGATACCGGCAGGCCGAGGGATCTCGGAGTCGGTGACGACCTTCGAGCCCGGGGCGAGGGTGGTCTTACCCACGGCTTGCGGGTCAGGCCCTTCTCCACGGCCTTCTTGGCCACCAGCGCGGCGGCGACCATGACGTACGGGTTCGAGGTGTTGGTGCAGGAGGTGATGGCCGCGACCGTCACCGCACCGTGGTCGATCTCGTAGGTCGAGCCGTCGGGGGCGGTGACGGTGACCGGGTTGGACGGGGCGCCGTTCGGGGCGACGGCCGGGGCGTCGGAGGCCGGGAAGGACTCCTGGCCGGCCTCGTCGACGACGTCGACGTAGTTGCGTACGTCGGCCTTGAACTGCTCGGCGGCGTTCGCGAGGACGATACGGTCCTGCGGGCGCTTCGGGCCGGCGATGGACGGGACGACCGTCGAGAGGTCGAGCTCCAGCTTCTCGGAGAAGTCCGGCTCGGCCTTCGGGTCCAGCCAGAGGCCCTGCTCCTTGGCGTAGGCCTCGACGAGCGCGACCTGCTGGTCGGAGCGGCCGGTCAGGCGCAGGTAGTTCAGGGTCTCGCCGTCGATCGGGAAGATCGCCGCGGTGGAGCCGAACTCCGGCGACATGTTGCCGATGGTGGCGCGGTTGGCGAGGGAGGTGGCGGCCACGCCCTCGCCGTAGAACTCGACGAACTTGCCGACGACGCCGTGCTTGCGGAGCATCTCGGTGATGGTCAGCACGAGGTCGGTGGCTGTGGTGCCGGTGGGCAGCTCGCCGGTGAGCTTGAACCCGACGACGCGCGGGATGAGCATGGAGACCGGCTGGCCGAGCATCGCGGCCTCGGCCTCGATGCCGCCGACGCCCCAGCCCAGCACACCGAGGCCGTTGACCATGGTGGTGTGCGAGTCGGTGCCGACAAGGGTGTCGGGGTAGGCCTGGCCGCCTCGGACCATGACCGTGCGCGCCAGGTGCTCGATGTTGACCTGGTGGACGATGCCGGTGCCCGGCGGGACGACCTTGAAGTCGTCGAACGCGGTCTGGCCCCAGCGCAGGAACTGGTAGCGCTCGCGGTTGCGGCCGTACTCCAGCTCGACGTTCTGCGCGAAGGCGTCGTTGGTGCCGAACTTGTCGGCGATGACGGAGTGGTCGATGACCATCTCGGCCGGGGAGAGCGGGTTGATCTTCGCCGGGTCGCCGCCGAGCGCCGCGACGGCCTCCCGCATGGTGGCGAGGTCGACGACACAGGGGACGCCGGTGAAGTCCTGCATGATCACGCGGGCGGGCGTGAACTGGATCTCCTGCGACGGCTGGGACTGCGAGTCCCAGTTGCCGAGGGCGCGGATGTGGTCGGCGGTGATGTTCGCGCCGTCCTCGGTACGGAGCAGGTTCTCCAGCAGAACCTTGAGGCTGTACGGAAGGCGAGCCGAGCCTTCCACCTTGTCCAGCCGGAAGATCTCGTACGACTCGTCGCCCACCTGCAGCGTGCTGCGGGCGTCGAAGCTGTTCGCCGACACGACAGTCTCCTTCATTGATGTGCGCGTTCCCACCGCATCCTGCCGCCACGACGACTTGGCCGATCCGCTCAGGTAAGGCTAAGTTAGGTGACCCTAACCAGGGTGGCGGCCGCGGTGCGCCTCGGCAGATATCTCGATGTCGAGATAACTCTAGTACACGGGGGCGGACTGGTCATGTCCGGCCTCCGTTTGTGACGTCTTCCACGAACGGGGTATCCGACCGGGAACCAGTACCTCTCGGAAGGAGGCTCGATGCCCCTCACGTTCCGCAAGAGTTTCCGGATCCTGCCCGGAGTGCGACTGAACATCAATCGACGCTCGTGGTCCATCACCACCGGCGGCCGACACGGGCCGCGACACACCCACAGCAGTTCCGGACGTCGTACGACATCGATGGATTTGCCCGGACCCTTCGGCTGGCGGCGCACCCGCACGGAGAGGCGGCGTTGACGGGGCGTCACCCGAATGGACCACCTGAGATGTCCCATCTCATATCTGAGATAGCCTCAACCTCATGGCAGACGACTACCTCGTACGCATCGGCAAGCTCATCCGTGACGCCAGGCAGCACCGTGGCTGGTCACAGGCGCAGCTCGCGGAGGCGCTCGGCACAAGTCAGAGCGCTGTCAACCGCATCGAGCGCGGCAATCAGAACATCAGCCTTGAGATGATCGCTCGAATCGGTGAAGCCCTGGAGAGCGAGATCGTCTCTCTGGGCTACGCGGGTCCGATGCATCTGCGCGTCGTCGGGGGACGCCGGCTGTCCGGTGCCATCGACGTCAAGACGAGCAAGAACGCGTGTGTCGCGCTGCTGTGCGCCTCCCTGCTCAACAAGGGCCGCACCGTGCTGCGCCGGGTGGCGCGGATCGAGGAGGTCTACCGGCTCCTGGAGGTCCTGAACTCCATCGGTGTGAAGACCCGGTGGATCAACGAGGGCGTCGACCTGGAGATCGTGCCGCCGGCGGAGCTGGACATGGGCTCCATCGACGCCGACGCGGCCGTCCGCACCCGCTCCATCATCATGTTCCTGGGTCCGCTGCTGCACCGTATGGACCACTTCAAGCTGCCGTACGCGGGCGGCTGCGACCTGGGAACGCGGACGATCGAGCCGCACATGATTGCGCTGCGCCGCTTCGGGCTGGACATCGCCGCCACCGAGGGCCAGTACCACGCCCAGGTGGACCGGGCGGTCCGGCCCGACCGGCCGATCGTGCTGACCGAGCGCGGGGACACCGTCACCGAGAACGCGCTGCTGGCCGCCGCCCGCCACGACGGTGTCACCGTCATCCGCAACGCGTCCTCCAACTACATGGTCCAGGACCTCTGCTTCTTCCTGGAGAACCTGGGCGTACGGGTCGAGGGCATCGGCACCACGACCCTCACCGTGCACGGCGTGCCGGACATCGACGCCGACGTCGACTACTCCCCCTCCGAGGACCCGGTCGAGGCGATGAGCCTGCTCGCGGCCGCGGTGGTCACGGAGTCGGAGCTGACGGTGCGCCGGGTGCCGATCGAGTTCCTGGAGATCGAGCTGGCGGTCCTGGAGGAGATGGGGCTCGACCACGACCGTACGCCCGAGTACGTCGCGGACAACGGCCGTACGCGACTGGTGGACCTGACCGTCCGCCCCTCCAAGCTCGAAGCCCCGATCGACAAGATCCACCCCATGCCCTTCCCGGGCCTGAACATCGACAACGTGCCGTTTTTCGCGGCGATCGCCGCCGTCGCCCAGGGCAAGACCCTCATCCACGACTGGGTCTACGACAACCGGGCGATCTATCTGACCGATCTCAACCGCCTCGGCGGGCGCCTCCAGCTCCTCGACCCGCACCGGGTGCTGGTCGAGGGCCCGACCCGCTGGCGGGCCGCGGAGATGATGTGCCCGCCGGCCCTGCGCCCGGCCGTGGTCGTCCTGCTGGCGATGATGGCGGCCGAGGGCACGTCCGTGCTGCGCAACGTGTACGTCATCAACCGGGGTTACGAGGATCTGGCCGAGCGGCTGAACTCGGTGGGGGCGCAGATCGAGATCTTCCGGGACATCTGACGGCCTTCAGAAGAAGCGCCGCCACACCCCTCCTGACCTGCATGAACGCGAGGCGGGAGAGGGGGTGGCGGTGCCTCTGGGACTTTTCTGGGACTTTTGGCCGGACCGAAAGCTCCGGCTGGCTGCGTCCTCAACATGCTGCGTCATCGGGAAAATTTCGGCCTGCGCGTGAGTAAGAGAACCAATAGGTCAGAGGTCATTTCCTGGCCCGGCAAAGATCGCGTGAGGAGCTCGGAGCGTCAAACGAGCGTCACGGCCGACGATCCGGCCTACACTGCTCAGCCCCCCACGGGGTCACCCGCCGGTGACCGCTGTAGTAGTCGCCGATCAGCGTCGTGCAGCACGTCATGATCGCGGCGTCGGCGACGCCGACCCGGGCGCGGCTATGGCGCCGAGGACGACACCGAACACCGTCAGCAGCCCGTACGCGGAGAGGTGCAGCGGAGCGAAATCGCCCGACGCCCCCGCCGCGCGGGCGAGCAGCGCGACCACCACGTTTCCGAGGACGGCCACGACAGCCGCCGCGAGAAGCCCCGCGACCACGGTCAGGCCGCGGGAGCGCGGCGCGGGCGGGGCGGACGATACGGCTTCGGGGACGGAACCGGACATGGGGACCTCCTGCGGAGACCCGGCCACGTTGCTGCCGTACGCCGCGTGGTGTTCGACGCCCTCAGCCCCGAACAGGTGGAGCAACTCGCCACCATCACCGCCACCGTGGTCGCCTCCCTCAAGCAGGCCGGCGAGGAGGACGCCTACCCGGCGGCGCTGCCGTGGCATCGCCGCTGACTGCGAGAAGCCGCCCCGTTCATCGGGCTGAGCCCGCGCCAGTTCGGCAAGCTGATCACCGCGTTGCGGCGCGAGGGTGCGGATCCGGTGCGCAAGGGCCAGCCGTGGAGGCTGCCGCTCGAGGGCCGCGTGCTGCTGGTCGCCGCGTACCGGCGGACTGACCTGACCCCGCACCAGCCGGCACCGCTGTCCGGGGTGCCCAAGTCCGCAGCCGACCGCATCATCGACCACCTCGGGCCTGCGCTCGCCGTCCAGCGGCGCATGCGGTTCCGCAAGGACACCGTGCTGGTCGTGAAACGGCACCCTGGTCCCCACGGTCGATCACAGCGCTGCCGAGCAGCCGGAGCATTACCGGTACTCGACCAACCACCAGGTCGTGATCGATGCCGACACCCGGCTCGCCTGGGCGGCCGGACGCCGCGGCTGAAGTCGGGCGTCCTCAAGGCGGCCCGGTGGGGCATCGCCCGACCTTCGGCATGCCGAAGCCCAATCTCTGCCTCGGCCGGCTCCGCCCGGCTCGCAGAAACGGTGCGGCTGCGCTGTGGAAACGCCCCCGCTTCGGGTGCTGCTCCGTTTCGACGACCGAGAACAAACCCGCGGGTAAGGCGTCCTTGTCCGCAGGCTCAAGAATGGCCACGCACTCCACGTGCGAGGTCATCGGAAAGGTGTCAGCCTGGACAGGGCCGACAAGAGCTGCAGGTCAAGCGCAGCTTTCCCATCCGGCGGACGGGCTTTCAGGGGCCACGAGCGTGAAACGAGCGTCACGGCCGACAGGAAGCGCCGACATGAGTCCCGCCCTCAACCGCGGCTGGCTCCCGGCACGAGGGCGTCGAGATCGATGTCGACGGGGAACGGGACGGACACCTTGAGCCGACCACGGTGGATCCCGGTCGCCACGTAGGTACTGGTCATCACATCGAGCTCGTAGGTGTGGACGGTAGGGGCACCGGCCTCGTCCTCGACGCGCCAGAAGTGCGCGATCGCGGCCTTGGCATACTTGAAGGGCTTCAGGGATCGGTCACGGTCCGCCGACTCCTCTGAGACGACTTCGACGACCAGGGCGACATCCTCGGGTGCGTACCAGGTGCGGTCAGGATCGAATGCGGTGGTGGAGACCAGAATGTCGGGCTCGGGGCGGCTCTTCCGGTCGAGGCGAACGGTCATCTCCCGCTCGGCCTCGAAGCCCTCAGGAACTGCCTGTCGCAGGGCGAAGGTGAGGTTCTCCACCAGCCTGGAATGCCAGGAACGCTGCGGCGACATCATGAAGATCAGGGCTCCGTCGATAAGCTCCGTGTGCCGCGGCGCTTCGGGAAGGTTGTCGAGGTCGTCCGCCTCCCAGCCACTGGGCCGGGGCGGGATCATCCAGTCGGGCAGTTCGGCGGTCACGGCTTCCTCCACGGGCCTTCGGAGATCGTCAAGGGCCTTGAACCGGAGCACTGGCTGCGGCTACGTGACGGTGACAGCGTATTCGATGCCGCCACCAGGCGGCCCCCAGAGGCAACCCCTGCCAGGGCGAACCGCGTGCCACACCCGTGTCACGGTTCGCCTGTCACCCGTACCGCTCCCCCAGCCACCACCATGCCGGTCTGCCATCCAGCCCCCACCGAGAAGACGACCAAAGTCCCGCATGAGCCGACCCCGAAAGAGCTCCGCCGGCAAGAGCGCAATCCGTGGATCCGGCTGCCCAAGTACGACGAGGAGTTCAACGGCCGCCTGGCTCAGGGTGCACCCGCCGAGAGCTGTTACTCCCACTCGTACAGCGACGGAGCGCGATGGACGCTGGAATCGCGCCCGGGTCTGCTGCTGCGGGGCCTCGAACACCGCCCTGCGGAATCCGAGCGCCGGGAGCAGGAGCTCGACGAAGGTGGATGGCTACGCCTGTCCGTGGCCGTTCGATGCCGACGGCCATAGGGCCCTGCCACGGGACCAGCCGGCCGACGAGGCTCCGTAACCCGCGCCCACTTCGTCCGCGAACAGCTTCGCCCCGTCCGCAGGGCACGGGGCGAAGCAACGTTTGTGCAGCGATGGTGAGCGGTGCCTCCATCTGCCGGTCAGGGCAGGATGACTGTCTTGCCGCGGGAGTGGCCGGAGCGGGCGCGGGCCACGGCGGCCGGGGCCTCGGCCAGGGGGATCTCGCTGTCGACGGTGATGCGGAGCTTTCCGGCGGCGGCGAGGTCGGCGAGTGCCTCCAGTTCGGCCCGGCTGGGGTTGTTGGCGAGATTGACGCCGTGGATCTCGCGGGCCGCCAGCACCTCGACGTCGGCGGCGTGGTTGGTGCTGATCAGTCTGCCGCCGGGCTTGAGCAGGGCCGCGAGGGCGGCTGTGCCGTCGTCGCCCGGGTGGCTGACGAGGTCGAGGACGGCGTCGATGCCCTCGGGGTGGGTGGCGAGTACCTGCTCGGCGACCGGCGCTGCGGTGAAGTCCAGGGTCTCGTGGGCGCCGAGGTCGCGCAGACGGGCGGCGACGTCGGGGGCGGCGGTGGCCAGCACCCGGGCTCCCTGGTGGGCGGCGAACTGGATCGCGGACTGGCCGACGCCTCCGGAGGCGCCATTGACGAGGACGACCTGCCCGGTGTCGAGGCGGGCGGCCTCGATGGCCTGGTAGGCGGTGGCGCTCGCGGTGGGCAGGGCGGCGGCGACGGTGAACGGCAGGTCGTCCGGCATGCGGGCGATCTTGCCGTCCTCGGAGACCAGGGCGTACTCGGCGTAGGAGCCGCGTCCGCGGGCCACGTTCATGAACTGGCCGTAGACGGTGTCGCCCAGCCGGAACAGGTTCACCCCGGCTCCGAGGCGCTCGACGACGCCGGCGCCGTCGGAGCCCATGACCAGCGGGAAGTCGTGCTCGACCGCGCCCTTGAGGGCTCCGTCGGCGACCTTCCAGTCGAAGGGGTTGAGCGCGGCGGCGCGCAGGCGGACCAGCACCTCGCGCGGTCCCGGTTCCGGAACGGGCAGATCGGTGAGGAGCGGCTCGGCTCCGAAGTCGGTGATGACGACGGCCTTCATGACTGCTCCCAGACGACCGTGAGTTCGTTGCGGCGGCCGAAGCGCTCGAGGTGGCTGCCCACGACGCTCTCGATGGCGGTGAGGGAGGACGCGTCGGGTGCGGTCACGCGGATGAGCAGGTGATCGTCGGCGGGCTCGAGCAGGACGTCGGTCTGCTGGAAGGTGAGGCGGTGCCCGCCGTCGCGGGTCTCCTCGGTGGGGATCTTGCCGCCGAAGTGGGAGGCGAGTTGCTTGGCGTAGCGCGGGGCGGCGTCGGTGGCGACGCGGCCGAGGGATGTGGGCATGACGGAACTCCGGGGTGAGAGCGAGGGGTGGGGGGGCGGGGTCAGCCGGCCAGGGTGGCGAAGGCGGCCGTCTCGGGCAGCCGGATCGTGTGGTGGGTGTGCTCGGCCTTGGCGTGCAGGTAGCGGATGTTGCTGTCGGTGGCGAAGACGCCGGTGGGCTCCACGAAGCGCACCCGGACTCCGAGGTCGCGCAACTGGCGTGCCTTGTCGGGGTTGTTGGTGAGCAGGTCCAGCTCGGCGAGGCCGAGCGCGGCGAGCATCTGCGCGGCGGCGGTGTAGTCGCGGCCGTCCTCGGGCAGGCCGAGGGCGGTGTTGGCCTCGTACGTGTCCAGGCCCGCGTCCTGCAGGGCGTAGGCGTCCAGCTTGTTGTAGAGGCCGATGCCGCGGCCCTCCTGGCGCAGGTAGAGCAGCACTCCGCCGGTGGCCGCGATGCGCTCGACCGCCTCGCGCAGTTGCGGACCGCAGTCGCAGCGCGCCGAGCCGAACACGTCGCCCGTCAGGCACTCGGAGTGCATCCGCACCAACGGCGCCGTGGCAGCCGTGGGGTCGCCCAGGATCAGCGCGACGTGTTCCTTGCCGTCGGCCAGTCCGTGGAAGGTGACCGCCTCGGCGGTGACCTCGTAGCCGTCGGCGAAGCGCAGCGGGATGGTCACCCGGGAGCGCACCGAGGCGTCGGCGAGCAGGGTGTGCGCGGCGGAAGGCGTGGTGTCCATGGCTGCTCCTGGGGAATGATGCGAAGCGAGTGCAAGTTCAAATTTGAAGCGACATCCTGGACCATACCCCGCTTGCTTCAAATTTGAAACAGACGGCCCGGTGTGGCCTCGGTCACACTGATTCGAATTTGAACTGGCGAGGTAGCGTGGGTGCATGACGGAGCCTGGGTTGTTGAACGAGCATGAGGCGCGAGCCTGGTACGCCTTCGTGGGTGCCGCGGTGTCGCTGGATCGGCGACTGGATCAGCAGCTCAAGGAGGATTCGGGGATCACCCACCTGCAGTACGTGGTCCTCGTCCGCCTCGACTCCGCCCCGGACCGCGAGATGCGCATGGGCGCGCTCGCCGAGACGCTCCACACCACCAAGAGCGGACTGACATACCAGATCGCCCAGTTGGAGAAGGCCGGTCTGGTGCGGCGGCGCGGGTGCTCCGGTGATCCGCGTGCGGTCTACGCGGTTCTCACCGACGATGGCCGGCGCATGCTGGAGCAGGCAGCCCCAGGGCACATCGCAACCGTGCGGGAGGTCTTCCTCGAAGCCTTCACTCCGGAACAGCTCGCCGTTCTGGCCGACGGCCTGAACGAGGTCGCCCGCCGTGCACGGGGCGAGGGAGCCCCCTCTGTGACGCGGTAGTCCTGATGTCCGGCCGAGGCGGCCGGGAGTTGATAGTTCAAATCTGAACACTGTGCTACCTTGCGCATGTTCAAATTTGAACACCCTTCTCCCTGCCTCTCGCCGGAGTGCTCTGTGAACGTTTTTTTGTGGATTGTTCAGTCCCTGCTCACCGCCGCATTCCTGGCCGTGGGCGCGATGAAGATCTTCACCGACAAGAAGAAGCTCGCCTCCACCTTCGGCTGGGTCGAGCAGTTCTCCGACCCGGCCGTGAAGGCGATCGGCGCCCTGGACGCGCTGGTCGGCCTCGGGCTGATCCTGCCGGGTGCCACCGACATCGCTCCGGTACTGGTCCCGTGGGCGGCACTCGGCGGGATCGCGCTCGCCGGCGGCGGTTCCGTGGTGCATCTGCGCCGCTCCGAGACCCCCCTGGCCGCCGTGAACCTGATCTACATAGCCCTGCTCGCGCTGGTTGCCTGGGGTCGCTTCGGCCCGTACGCGTTCTGATCCGCGCCGCCGACCCCGGGGCGGGGCCGCAGGCCGCACTGGTCCGCATGCTGCCGGAACCGATACCGGCGCACCGCACAACCGGCATCGGGGTCGTCCGCGCCGGCGACGGTGCCGCCGAGATCGCGACGCGAACGCCTCCGGAGCTGACCAACGTCATCGGCCTCCCTGCACTCCAGCGGGCTCGTCGCCCTGCTCGACGCGACCGGCCTGGGCGCGATCATCGCGGCGGGCACGGTGCGACGAACTGCTCACGGCCCACCTGGGACAGGTGGTCGACGAGGCTGCCGCCGGCGTCACCGGTGACGGACGCAAGACGCGGCGCGACGGTCACACCCAAAACAAGGCCCCCAACGGGGGCCGACATAAGCCACCCAACGAATTCCCCGATGGGGAATTCCCCTGCACATTCAGTCGAAAGGCTGAATGAATAAGGCCTTTCAGGCCGTCCATGTCCGCGTCGCAGGGCTTGGTCAGCCGCTTCGTTCTGCTGATCTCGTCGTACTTCGGCGGCACGGGCCAGGTCCGACCATCCCGGGATCTGGGCCAGTCGTTGGGCGATGTCGTCGAGTCTGGCGGCCACAGCAGCTGTTTCGGACAGGGCTGCAAGGGACCAGGCGGGTAGCTCTCCCGCCATGTGGCGATCCGGTGCCTGAGTGCCTCGTCCCTGCGTTTGGAGGCCACGACCTCGGCGAGGCGCTGTATACGTTGGGAGCACCGCTCCTCAACGGCCCGGTGTTCGGTTTCGGCTGCGGCGTGGTCGTACAGCGCGGGATGGAAGGGGAGAGTGAACGCGACGCCGTTCGGTTGCCCGGCCTGTAGGGATTCGAGTGCCTCGCTGGTGCCCACGGCAACGTAAGCGGTGGGCTGGGGTGTCAGCGCGGCGAGGATGTCACGGGCCTCACTCACATCACCACCAGAGTTCAGCAGGACCCCGCTGACGAGATGGGGAGCCCTGGCTGTGAACTCCTCGCGCTTGCGCTGGGGGTAGTCCGCAAGACGTTCCCAGCCCGGCCAGGCGTCGATCTGCCGGTCCCTCAGGATCCGGCAGGCTTCGGTCACGACGGCCGGCGGAGGCAGCAGCCGCCCATCGGCCAGGGCAAGCCGGGCATGATCGTCACGGGCGTCCTCGATCCGCAGCGCAACGTGTTCCCGTTCGGCTTCGGCGATCGCTCCGGCAAGACGCTCGACCAGGAGGTGCGCGTCCTGGTCGAGGTCGACTCGTTCGCCGTCGAGGAGCTCAGTCAGCCGTGGCTCGGATTCCAGTGCCGTCTTGGGTCCCGTGGCCTGTTCCAGCCTGTCCTGGAGGCGTTCGGCAGACTGACGTGCCTTTCCCTCGTTCTCCTTCGCCTCGTCCAGGAGCCGCTGGACCTCGATGTGTTCTTGGGCGAGCGCTTCCGCCTCCTCTGTCAGCGCGTCGACCCTTTTTGCGTGCGGCTTCATACGTGCGCTAGGAATTGGGTCTTCTCATAGTCGATGCCCGCACGCCACGGCTGCTTCAGAGACGTCCTTCACACGGATCGCCCAACTCCAACGGGGCCGGTACTGTCTGTCGGTTCACTCCGGCCAACTGCCTTTTCTCTATGCGCTCATTGAGCGATGGGAGGCATGGCCGAAAGGCCTCTTGGTAACTCCCGGTTGTCGAATCCAGCGAGAATCGAGAGGCCCTGGTGTTGAACTGTTGCGTGATGGTGGCAGACGGGTCCAGCCGGTCCCACTGGGGGTGCCTGTCTCGCCAAGAGGCGCCAGTGCGTCGGCGGGAGCGGGCATGCCGAGCGGCGCGCTGTATACCCGTCCGGTGTGCTTCCACGACGTCGTGGTCAGCACAACGTCTTGATCGACAGCTCAGGCTGGAGCACGAGGACTCCGGCGGATTGCAGGGCCTGAGCATGGTCGAGCAGTTCGATCACACTGATCGCCACCCAAGCAACCAGCGACACTGCGGCGCGGAACCGCCTCGGCCAGACCGAATGGATCAGTTTCCCTGAACCGTTCAAGGTCGTGGTTGACGAGACGGTACCGCGCCCACCTCGAGGCGTCTTGATTCATCCGACGTGAAATGCCTCGAGCGCAGGTGACTCCGTCCCGCTTCGATTCTGGCACCCACGGTCGATCACCCCGCGAGGAATGGGGTTCTGCAGCACCCGCAACTACATGGCGTATACCGATACCTCTGGTCAGGCGCCCCGCGTGGACCGGGCCGCGAGCAGGTCGAGTGCTATGTCCACGATCATGTCCTCCTGGCCGCCGACCAGGCCGCGCCGGCCCACCTCGAGCAACAGCTCGCGGGCATCCACGCCGTAGCGCTGGGCGGCGATCTCCGCGTGGCGCAGGAAGGAGGAGTACACGCCGCCGTAGCCCAGGGTGAGCGTCTCGCGGTCGACCTGGACAGGGCGGTCGCGCAGGGGACGTACCAGGTCGTCGGCGGCGTCCTGGAGCGCGAACAGGTCGCAGCCGTGCTTCCAGTCCTGGAGGTTGGCCACCGCGATGAAGGCTTCGATGGGGCAGTTGCCGGCGCCGGCACCCTGTCCGGCGAGGGAGGCGTCGACCCGGGTGACCCCCTCCTCGACGGCGATGACGCTGTTGGCGACGGACAGCGAGAGGTTCTCGTGCGCGTGGATGCCGATCTCGGTGGTCTCGTCGAGCACGTCCCGGTAGGCGCGGACGCGCTCGCGCACTCCGTCCAGGGTGAGGCGGCCGCCGGAGTCGGTGACGTATACGCAGTGGGCGCCGTAGGACTCCATCAGCTTGGCCTGTGCGGCGAGTTGGGGTGCCTCGGCCATGTGGCTCATCATCAGGAAGCCGGAGACGTCCATGCCGAGCTCGCGGGCCTTGGCGATGTGCTGGGCGGAGATGTCGGCCTCGGTGCAGTGGGTGGCGATGCGGACCGAGCGGACGCCGAGGGCGTGGGCGCGTTCCAGTTCGGCGATGGTGCCGATGCCGGGCAGGAGGAGGGTGGTCAGGACGGCGTTGTCGATCGCGTCCGCGGCCGCCTCGATCCACTCCCAGTCGGTGTGGCTGCCCGGGCCGTAGTTGAGCGAGCCGCCGGCGAGGCCGTCGCCGTGGGCGACCTCGATGGCGTCGACGCCGGCCGCGTCCAGGGCGGCGGCGATACGGCCGACGTCGGCGGGATCGATGCGGTGCCGGATGGCGTGCATGCCGTCCCGCAGGGTGACGTCCTGGATGTAGATCTTGCGGTTCATCGCTTGGCCTCCGCGAAGGACTCGGCGACGCGCAGGGCGGCCGACGTCATGATGTCGAGATTCCCGGCGTAGGCCGGGAGGTAGTGGGCGGCGCCCTCGACTTCGAGGAAGACCGACACCCGGGTGGTGACCGGACCGACTCCCTGCGGGACGAGCGTGTGCACCGGCTCGGCAGCGTCCACCGGAGTGAACTGCACCTCCTGCTTCAGGCGGTAGCCGGGCACGTACTGGGCGACCTGTTCGGCCATCTCCTTGACGGAGGTGCGGATGGCGTCCTGGTCGGCGTCGCCGATGAGGCAGAACACCGTGTCCCGCATGATCAGCGGCGGTTCGGCCGGGTTGAGGACGATGACCGCCTTGCCGCGCGCCGCGCCGCCGACGGACTCGATCGCGTGCGCCGTGGTCTCGGTGAACTCGTCGATGTTGGCGCGTGTGCCGGGGCCGGCCGACTTGGAGGCGATGGACGCCACGATCTCGGCGTAGTGCACGTCGGTGACGGCGGAGACGGCCGCGACCATGGGAATGGTGGCCTGTCCACCGCAGGTGACCATGTTGACGTTGTCCACGCCCGCGTCGAGCTGGGCGTCCAGATTGACCGGAGGCACCACGAACGGGCCGATCGCGGCGGGTGTGAGGTCGATGAGCTTCTTGCGGTACGGCCCGAGCTTGTGGGCGTTGGCGATGTGCGCCTTGGCCGACGTCGCGTCGAAGATCACCTCGATGTCGTCGAAGTGCTCCATGGCGATCAGGCCGTCGACGCCCTCGTGGGTCGTGGGCACCTTGAACCGGGCGGCACGGGCAAGGCCGTCGGAGGCCGGGTCGATACCGACCATGGCGGCGACCTCCAGCGTGTCCGACAGGCGCAGGATCTTGATCATCAGGTCGCTGCCTATGTTGCCC
>NZ_JBEXCS010000154.1:0-13367 GCF_040605395.1 Streptomyces sp. NPDC005648
GTGGCTCAGCCCTTCGTTTCGCCTGTTCAGGCGGCTGCGGAGGATACGAGATTCGAACTCGTGAGGGGTTGCCCCCAACACGCTTTCCAAGCGTGCGCCCTAGGCCTCTAGGCGAATCCTCCGCCGGAAACATTACATGACCCGGAAGGGTGCTCGCGAACTCGTTCAGGGGAGGGATGTGCCGGTGGGAGGGGCGGGCAAGACAGGGGTCGGGATCGGGTAGGCTGGCGGCAGCCCCTCACGCGGCGCTATCTGACTGAACTCCCCCAGGGCCGGAAGGCAGCAAGGGTAGGTCGGCTCTGGCGGGTGCGTGGGGGGTCCTCTGTTTCCCGGGGAGTGGCTTCTGGGCGGTCCGCGTTGTCAGTGGGCGCCTATAACCTCGTATGCGTGTCGTCTCTCGCGCTGTACCGCCGCTATCGCCCGGAGTCGTTCGCCGAGGTCATCGGGCAGGAGCATGTCACCGACCCGCTGCAGCAGGCGCTGCGGAACAACCGGGTCAATCACGCGTACCTGTTCAGCGGTCCGCGCGGATGCGGCAAGACGACCAGCGCGCGCATCCTCGCCCGCTGTCTGAACTGCGAGCAGGGGCCCACCCCCACCCCCTGCGGCGAGTGCCAGTCCTGCCAGGACCTCGCGCGCAACGGCCCGGGCTCCATCGACGTCATCGAGATCGACGCGGCGTCGCACGGCGGTGTGGACGACGCCCGTGAGCTGCGCGAGAAGGCCTTCTTCGGCCCCGCAGCCAGCCGCTACAAGATCTACATCATCGACGAGGCCCACATGGTCACGTCGGCGGGTTTCAACGCGCTGCTGAAGGTCGTGGAGGAGCCCCCGGAGCACCTCAAGTTCATCTTCGCCACGACCGAGCCCGAGAAGGTCATCGGCACCATCCGGTCGCGGACCCACCACTATCCCTTCCGGCTCGTGCCGCCCGGCACCCTGCGGGACTATCTCGGCGAGGTGTGCGGCAAGGAGAACATTCCCGTCGAGGAAGGGGTGCTCCCGCTCGTCGTGCGGGCCGGCCAGGGCTCCGTCCGTGACTCCATGTCCGTCATGGACCAGCTGCTCGCCGGAGCGAAGGAGGAGGGTGTGACATATGCCATGGCCACCTCGCTCCTCGGCTACACGGACGGATCGCTGCTGGACTCCGTCGTCGAGGCCTTCGCCACCGGTGACGGCGCCGCCGCCTTCGAGGTCGTCGACCGGATCATCGAGGGTGGCAACGACCCGCGCCGCTTCGTCGCCGACCTGCTGGAGCGCCTGCGGGACCTGGTGATCCTCGCCGCCGTCCCGGACGCCGCGGAGAAGGGGCTCATCGACGCCCCCGCCGACGTCATCGAACGTATGCAGGCCCAGGCGAGCACCTTCGGAGCGGCCGAACTCAGCCGCGCCGCCGACCTCGTCAACGAGGGCCTGACCGAGATGCGCGGCGCCAACTCGCCCCGCCTCCAGCTCGAACTCATCTGCGCGCGCGTACTGCTCCCGGCCGCGTACGGGGACGAGCGCTCGGTGATGGCCCGCCTGGACCGTATCGAGCGTGGCGTGAACTTCGCGGGCGCGGGCGCCGGCGCGATGCCCGCGATGGGCTACGTGCCGGGCCCGGAGGCCCACGGGGGCCCGTCAGGCGCGATGCCCGGTGGCCCCGGCGGCCCGGCCGCGGCTCGCGCGGCGGTCCGGGGTGCGGGCGCACCGAGCGGCGGCAGCGCTACGGCACCTGCGGCCGGCGTCGGCGGCCCCGCCCCGTCCGGCCAAGGCGCGCAGCCTCCCGTTCCGGTGCCCTCAGACCACGGAACTCACGGGACCCCCAGCCCCGTCCCCACCCCCACGCCCACCCCACCCCAGCAGTCACCGGAACCCACCCCGCCCCCCCAGCCCCCGTCAGCCCCCGCCCCCGGCGCCTGGCCCACCGCGGCCCCCGCCGGCGGTGGCCGGCGTCCGGGTGGCTGGCCGACGGCGACCCCGGCCGGCGCCGGGCAGCCCCCGGCGGCCGCCCAGCCGAACATGCCCCCGCCCGCCCCCACCGCCCCGCCAACTGCCACTCCCTCGGCCGCTTCCGCCTACGCACCCCCGACCGGCGGCCCAGACCCCCGCGTGCTCTGGCCGAACATCCTGGAAGCGGTCAAGAACCGCCGCCGCTTCACCTGGATCCTGCTCAGCCAGAACGCGCAGGTGGCGGGCTTCGACGGCACCACCCTCCAGCTCGGCTTCGTCAACGCGGGCGCCCGTGACAACTTCGTCAGCAGCGGCAGCGAGGACGTGCTGAAGCAGTCGCTGGCGGAGCAGTTCAACGTCCAGTGGAAGATCGAGGCGATCGTCGACCCGACGGGTGGCTCCGGCCCGATGCCGCCCGGCGCCCCGTCCGCGCCGTTCGGCTCACCGGGCTTCAACGGGGGCTACGGCGGAGGGGGCGGCACCGGCTCCGGCGGCTATGGCGCAGGTGGCACGGCGAGCGGCGGTGGATACGGCAGCGGTGGCAACACCGGTGGCGCCACCGCGAGCTACGCCGGCAACACCGCCACCGCCCAGCGCCCGGTGTCCGCCCAGCCCACGCCCACCAACCCCACCGCCGCCACGGCGACCCCCGTCTCCGTACCGTCCCCGGCACCCCGGCCGTCCGTACCGGAGCCACCGCCCCCGGTCTCCATCGAGGACGACATCCCCGAGGACGACGACCCCGACCTCAACGAGTCGGCCCTCTCGGGCCACGAACTGATCGTGCGGGAGCTGGGGGCGACGGTGATGGAGGAGTTCACGAACGAGTAGCGGGGCTGAGCGGGCTGGGGGCGCCCTGAGCCGGCCATGGGCGCGTTCGTAGGAACGTACAGGGAGATACGGCCCGAGCCCTCGGCAACCCGCACAAGGCGACGCCGGTACCCTGAACCCCGTGAAGGTCCTTGTCATCGGTAGCGGCGCCCGCGAACACGCCCTGTGCCGTTCCCTCTCCCTCGACCCCGACGTCACCGCCCTGCACTGCGCCCCCGGCAACGCAGGCATCGCCGAGGTGGCCGAGCTGCACCAGGTCGACGCCCTGGACGGCGCGGCCGTATCCGCGCTCGCCGAACGGCTCGGCGCCGACCTCGTCGTCGTAGGACCGGAGGCACCGCTCGTCGCCGGGGTCGCGGACGCCGTGCGGGAGGCGGGGATCCCGGTCTTCGGCCCCGCCGGTGAGGCGGCGCGGATCGAGGGCTCCAAGGCCTTCGCCAAGGACGTCATGGCGGGTGCCGGCGTCCCGACGGCCCGCTCCTACGTCTGCACCACGCCCGACGAGGTCGACGCGGCCCTGGACGCCTTCGGCGCTCCCTACGTCGTCAAGGACGACGGTCTGGCCGCCGGCAAGGGCGTGGTCGTCACCCCCGACCTCGACGTCGCCCGCGCGCACGCCAACTCCTGCGAGCGCGTCGTCATCGAGGAGTTCCTCGACGGCCCCGAGGTCTCCCTCTTCGCCATCACCGACGGCGAGACCGTCCTCCCGCTCCAGCCCGCGCAGGACTTCAAGCGCGCGCTCGACGGCGACGAGGGCCCGAACACCGGCGGTATGGGCGCGTACTCGCCGCTCCCCTGGGCCGACCCGAAGCTCGTCCAGGAGGTGCTCGACACCGTCCTGCAGCCCACGGTCGACGAGATGCGCCGCCGCGGCATCCCCTTCTCCGGTCTCCTCTACGCCGGCCTCGCGATCACCTCCCGCGGGGTGCGGGTCATCGAGTTCAACGCCCGCTTCGGCGACCCCGAGACCCAGGTGGTGCTGGCCCGGCTGAAGACCCCGCTGGCAGGGGTTCTGCTCGCCGCGGCCAACGGCACCCTGGAGGACCTGCCGCCACTGCGCTGGAGCGAGGACGCCGCGGTCACCGTGGTCGTCGCCTCGCACAACTACCCCGGCACCCCGCGCACCGGCGACCCGATCACCGGCCTCGACCAGGTGGCCGCCGAGGACACCCCGCACGCCTACGTACTGCACGCGGGCACGAAGCGCGAGGGTGACACGGTGGTCAGCGCCGGCGGCCGGGTCCTGTCGGTCACCGCCGTCGGCAAGGACCTCGGCAAGGCCCGCGAGCGCGCGTACCGGGCGCTCTCCCGTATTCACCTGGACGGCTCCCAGCACCGTACGGACATCGCGGCGAAGGTGGCCGGAGTGGCCGAGGCGGCCGAGGTGGCCGAGGCGGCCGAGGCGGCCGAAGGAGCCTGACGGCCGCGTCCGGGCACCTGCCCAGGATCCCCGCCCGGGATCCCTTCCCGAGACCCCGTCCGAGCCTCCGCCCGAGACCCCGTCCGGGAATGAACCCCGCAGGCCCCGTATCCGTCTTCGGATACGGGGCCTGCCGCCGTCCCACCTCGGCGACACCCCGCCCACCGCTACCGCCCACCACTCCGCCCATGACTCTTAGAACCTGAGTCAAAAACTGAGGCCTGATCCTCGCGGTCCGTCATCCACCTCTGACCAAAGCCATTCCATCGAGTGACCACTCCCCTATACGGCTGACGGGGCCCCAGGCCCCAACTAGGGTGCGGCGCAAGCGTTCCGGCACTTGGCCCACCGGCATTGCGATGTCAGTGGCGGGTGCCACAGTGGGGGAGTGAGCAACGCCAGGACAGCAGGGCCGCCAGCACAGCTGGGGAGGGGGTGAGGTCCGGTCGTGACCGGTACCGGTATGGGTGTGGAAGCGGGCGCGCAGGCCGCGCGCTCGAGGGCGCTCGCCGTGCTGCGCATCCGCAGCCGCGCGCTGGCCGTGGCGCTGCTGCCCGCGGCGGTCGCAGTGATCCTGCTGGCCGGTGATTCCACGGGTCACCTCGTGGGCCCGTTCTGGCATGCGGCCCGCTGGGCGGTGACCCCCGTCGCGGTCCTGGTCCTTCTCGCCGCCGGAGCCGTCGCCCTGGTCGTCGCCCGGGCCCGCCCGGCCGTGAGCCCGACGGTCCCGATCCCGGAGGACTCGGCGCCGGACCTCTACCGGATGGTGCGCGACCTGGCCGACCGCCTGGACGTGCCCGCCCCTTCCGCGATAGCGCTCACCCCGGACTGCGACAGCTGGCTTGAGGACCGCACCCACCCGGCCCACGGGCCGCCCCCGCGCGAGGACCGGGACGAGCTGGCGGGCGTACGGGGTTCACACCGCCGTGGCACCGCGGCCCCGGTGCTGGTCATCGGCTCGCCGTTCCTGTGGTGGATGCGGGTGGGCGAACTGCGCGCGGTGCTGGCTCCGGTCGTCGCCGGTACGGGCCCGTCCGCGCACCCCGACATAGCCGCGGCCCGCCGCTTCGTGCGCGGGCTGGACGCCGCGGTGGCCGTCGCCGCCACACCGGGCCGCTGTCCGCTGACCCGGGTCGTCTGCGCGGGGCTCGGCGCGGTGGCGCGCCTGCTGCTGCGCAGCTGCCGTGAGCATGCGGCGCTGATGGAGCGCGGGGTCGCGGCCGCGGCGGCGGAGCGTGCACAGGCTGTGGACTACGGACTGCGCATCGTCGCCCAGGAGCAGGTGGGGCTGGCCTACGCGGGCTGGGACCGCCTCCTCACCCGGGTCGCGCTGCCCGCCTGGCGCATGGGCCGCTGGCCCTCCCGACTGGACGCGGGCGTCGTCGCGGCCCTCACGGAACTCTCCCGCCGGGACCGCCTGGCCGAGGGCTTCGCCTCCCGCCTGGGCGAACGCCCGGCCTGCGACCTGCTCGAAGAGCCCGGCACGATCGACGAGGCCGCCTCTCTCCTCGCCGCCCGCCTCTTCCACGGCGGTCCCGCCGAACGCGGCCCCGACTGGTCGCCGGTGGACTGGCAGGAGTACCCGGAGGAGGTGGTCGACCGCAAATGGCGCACCGACGCGGCCCGCCTCCACCGAGTCCTGGACACCCTGGGCGTAACCCACACGGCGGACCCGACCACCCCCAACCACGACGGCCCGACCCTCGCAAGGATTCTGGACCACCTCTCGACCCCACTCCCCACGCCGGCCGAGACCACCCCTGCGCCCGCTCCGGACAACTCCGCCCACGACCACCCCGCACCCGAGGTCGGGCCCGAGGCTGAAGTCGAGGTCGAGGCTGAGGTCGAGGTCGAGCCCGAGGTCGAGGTCGAGCCCGAGGTCGAGGTCGAGGTCGAGAATGAGCGGGCTGCGGCCCTTGCCGCCGCCCTCACCGCCCAACTCGCCCGTGAGGAAGCCGCCCCCGCCAAGAGCGCCACCCCCAACCCCACCACCCCCTGGGACGACGCAGCCCTCCCCCTCTTCCCGCTCCAGCCCCCACGCACGGCCCGGGAGCTCCTCACCGACCACGTCACCGCCATGGTCTGCTGCGCCGCCATGGACACCGCGGGTGCCACCCCCGGCCTGGACTGGCTGGACGGCCCCACCCTCCTCCTCGCCGGCGAGCGCGCGGCCGACCTCACACCTCGCGTCCTCAGCCTCGTGGAGGACGGCGACCCGGCCCCCCTGCGCACCTGGCTCCGCGAGTCCGGCATACGCCCGGAGAAACCCGTACGCCTCGTCTGAAACCCGTACGCCTCGTCTGAAGCCCCCGGGTTCCACGCACCCCGATCGCCTCACCGCCGTACCGGAGCACCTCGTTCCACTTTCGGCCAATTCGCAACGAACTGTGACCACCTGCGTGCGTAATGTGATGTGCTGGGACCGATCGCGCACATGGCAAGAGCACGCGGCACAGGACACGCGACCACGGGGGCACGAGGGAGGGGAGCGACCATGGGGTCGGAGCAGATCCGCCGCTCGGAACAGATCCGCCGCTGGGAATCCGGAGCGCTCGCACACGCCGTGACCGATCCCTTCGGCCAGGGCCCCGTCCCCTGGCTCCGCGGCAATGTCACGTACTTCGACGACACCGGCCAGGTGGTCCCCTGGTACGTCGACGGCCAGGCCCACCCCCCGGGCGCCGACATCCCCCGCGTCCCGGCCCCCCGTTCCGCCGGCGGCCCCCGTTCCGCGGACGACGTCCGCCGCCAGATCAAGGGTTTCACCTCCACCGGCGCGGTCTTTCCGGGCGAGGCCGTCGACTTCCACATCACGGTGGACCCGCCGCAGGAGTTCGGCGTGGACATCTATCGCATCGGCCACTACGGCGGCGACGGCGCGTCCAAGATCACCACCAGTCCCCGTCTCTCCGGCATCGTCCAGCCCGCGCCGCTCACCGCGGACCGTACGGTCTCCTGCCACCACTGGTGGCTGTCCTGGCGGCTGCAGATCCCGTCGTACTGGAGCATCGGCGCCTATGTGGCCGTTCTCACCACCGCGGACGGCTACCGCTCCCACATCCCCTTCACGGTCCGCGACCGGCACCCCGCCGACCTGCTCCTGCTTCTGCCCGACGTGACCTGGCAGGCGTACAACCTCTACCCGGAGGACGGCCGCATCGGCGCCAGCCTCTACCACGCCTGGGACGAGAGCGGCCGTCTCCTCGGCGAGTCCGACGCCGCGACCACGGTCTCCTTCGACCGCCCCTACGCGGGCGCCGGCCTGCCCCTCCACGTCGGCCACGCCTACGACTTCATCCGCTGGGCCGAGCGCTACGGCTACGACGTCGCCTACGCCGACGCCCGCGACCTGCACGCGGGCCATGTCGACCCCACCCGCTACCGCGGCCTCGTCTTCCCGGGCCACGACGAGTACTGGTCGGCCAACATGCGCCGCACGGTGGAGCTGGCGCGGGAGAACGGCACATCCCTCGTCTTCCTCTCCGCCAACACCATGTACTGGCAGGTGGAGCTGGGCCCCTCCCCGTCCGGCGTCCCCGACCGGCTCCTCACCTGCCGAAAACGCAAGGGCCCCGGCAAACCCGTCCTCTGGCGCGAGATCGACCGCCCCGAACAGCAGTTGGTCGGCATCCAGTACGCGGGCCGGGTGCCCGAGCCCCACCCCCTGATCGTCCGCAACGCCGACCACTGGCTGTGGGAGGCGACCGGGGCGCACGACGGCGACGAGATCGAGGGCCTGGTCGCCGGTGAGGCCGACCGCTACTTCCCGCGCACCCCGCTGCCGGAACACCAGGACCGCATCCTGCTCGCGCACTCCCCGTACACCGACGCCGAGGGCACCCTCCGCCACCAGGAGACGTCCCTCTACCGCGCCCCCTCCGGCGCCCTGGTCTTCGCGTCCGGAACCTTCGCCTGGTCCCCGTCCCTGGACCGTCCGGGCCATGTGGACCCCCGAGTCCAGCGCGCCACGGCGAACCTCCTGGACCGCATCTGCAAACGTGACTGAGCTCGACCGAAGCCCCGCTCGCCGCACCCCCTGCCAGGACCGATTCCCGCCATACGGGAGAATCGACTCACTCGGGCCCGCCCGTCGCCCACCACCACCCTGTTCGGGCCCTTCGGGCGTCCCTTTTTGATTCAACCACGGGGAGGAACCGTGTCCGGATTCGTAGAAAAGCCCGAGCCGATTCAGGTCCCGGGCTTGGTACACCTGCACACCGGCAAGGTGCGCGAGTTGTACCAGAACGAGGCCGGCGACCTCGTGATGGTCGCCAGTGACCGTTTGTCCGCCTTCGACTGGGTGCTGCCGACGGAGATCCCGGACAAGGGCCGTGTCCTCACCCAGCTCTCGCTGTGGTGGTTCGACCAGCTCCGCGACCTGGTCCCCCACCACGTCCTCAGCACCGAGCTGCCGGCCGGCGCCCCCGCCGACTGGGCGGGCCGCACCCTCATCTGCAAGTCGCTCCAGATGGTCCCGGTGGAGGCCGTCGCCCGCGGCTATCTCACCGGCTCGGGCCTGCTGGAGTACAACGAGTCCCGTACCGTCTGCGGCCTCGCCCTCCCCGAGGGCCTGGTCGACGGCAGCGAGCTTCCCGCCCCGATCTTCACCCCGGCCACCAAGGCCGCCGTCGGCGAGCACGACGAGAACGTCTCCTACGAGGAGGTGGCCCGTCAGGTCGGCGCCGACACCGCCGCCCAGCTGCGCCAGACGACGCTCGCCGTCTACGCCCGCGCCCGGGACATCGCCCGCGACCGCGGGATCATCCTCGCCGACACCAAGTTCGAGTTCGGCTTCGAGGGGGAGACGCTCGTCATCGCCGACGAGGTCCTCACCCCGGACTCCTCCCGCTTCTGGCCGGCCGACCAGTGGCAGCCGGGGCACCCGCAGCCGTCGTACGACAAGCAGTTCGTGCGGGACTGGCTGACCTCGCCGGCCTCCGGCTGGGACCGCAAGAGCGAGCAGCCCCCGCCGCCGCTGCCGCAGGAGGTCGTGGAGCGGACCCGTGCCAAGTACCTGGAGGCGTACGAGCGTCTGACCGGCACCAGCTGGAGCTGACCGCGGGGGAGGGCCCCGGCGGGCAACCGGGGCCGTACCCCCACGGGTGTACGACAAAGGCCCCGGTCGATGACCGGGGCCTTGATCCTGAGCGGACGACGAGGTTCGAACTCGCGACCTCAACCTTGGCAAGGTTGCGCTCTACCAACTGAGCTACGTCCGCATTGCGCCGTGGCGCGAGAGCAACTATACCCAACCCCGCTCCCGCGCGAGACGCACGGCCGAGTGCCGGTTCTCCGCCCCGAGCTTCGAGACGGCCGAGGACAGGTAGTTCCGTACGGTCCCCTGCGACAGCGCGGCCCGCTCGGCGATCTCCGCGACGGGCGCCCCGTCCGCCGCGAGTTCCAGCACCTCCGCCTCCCGGACGGTCAGCGGGGAGTCCCCGGCGGCGATGGCGTCGGCGGCCAACTCCGGGTCTACGTAACGGTTCCCGGCATGCACGGTCCGGATGATCTCCGCGAGCCGCTGGGCGCTGACCGTCTTCGGCACGAACCCGCGCACCCCCGCCGCGAGCGCCCGCTTCAGATGCCCGGGCCGCCCGTGACTGGTGACGATCAGGACCTGGCAGCCGGGCAGTTCGGCACGCAGCGATGTGGCGACCTTCACACCGTCCGCGCCGGGCATCTGGAGATCGAGTACGGCCACGTCCGGTTCGTGCGCCCGGGCCATGGCCAGCGCCTCGGGACCGCTCGCGGCCTCGGCGACCACGACGAGGTCGTCCTCCAGGGAGAGCAGCGCGGCGAGCGCGCCCCGGATCAGATGCTCGTCGTCGGCGAGAAGCAGTCGTACGACGCCCGTCATGCGGTGACCTCGCTCATGCTCTCCGTCATGCGGTGACCTCGCTCACGCTCTCCCTCACACGCAACGGCACCTCGGCCACCACCCGGAACCGGCCGCCGCCGACCGGCCCCGCCTCCAGCGTCCCGCCGACCGCCGACAACCGCTCGTGCAGCCCGGCGAGTCCGGATCCTCGGCCGGGGCCGGGGCCGGGGCCGGGGGCGGGGGCGGATGCTCCGTCGTTCTGCACGGTCAGCACCACGCGATCTTGTTGAACGTTCAGTGATATGTCACATACCACCGCATCCCCGTGCCGCAGCACGTTCGTCGTGGCCTCCCGCACCACCCACCCCAACACCCCCTGCACCCCCGCATCCAGCCCCCCGACATCCGTCCCCCGCACCGCGCACTCGATCCCGGCGGCGCTCAACACCCCTTGCGCTCCGGCCAGTTCGACCCCGAGGTCGGCCTCCCGGTACCCCCGTACGACATCCCGCACCTCCCGCTGCGACTCCCGCGCGATCCGCTGCACCTCGATCATCTGGTCCACGGCCTCGGGCCGCCCGCGCCGGGCCAGCTGCACGGCGAGTTCGCTCTTCAGGGCGATCACGGCCAGGTTCCGCCCCATCACGTCGTGCAGGTCCCGGCCGAACCGCAGCCGTTCCTCCGCGACCGCGAGCCGGGCCTGGACCTCGCGGCCCCGCTCCGCCTCCCACAGGACCGACAGCGTCCAGGCGCCGCAACGGCCGCTGATCAGCGAGAAGAGCGCGCCGAAGACGGTCAGGACGCCGACCATGAGGACGCCGGCGGGCTCAGGGTCGGTGCAGGCGAACGCGGCCATGAGCACCACGGCGAGCACGGCCGACCGGCGCAGGAAGGTCACCAGCGGCAGCGCCAGCCCGTACAGCACCCCGAACGGCAGCAGGCCGGCGCCGACGGCGAGCCGGATCGCCATCGGGTCGGAGCCGCCCAGCGCGGCCAGCACCAGGGGCAGGACCAGCGCGAGGGCGAGGAGGACGGCGGCGGGGCGCAGGGCGCGCGGCGGCAGGACGGCCCGGCCCAGGTAGTGGTCGAGCACGGGCCGGGTGAGCCGGTTTGCCTCGGCGCACTGCAGGGCGCTCACGAGCAGCAGCAGTCCTCCGACGACCAGCGGTACCGGGCGCTGGGCGATCCCTCCCACCAGCGGCAGCGCCAGCCAGGAGAAGGAGAAGAGCCACGTGGTCGCGTACCAGGTGAGCACGCTCTGCAGCTCGACCCGCTCGGCCTTGCTCCGATCCCGCCAGTGCCGCCGCTGCCAGCCCCTGATCCGCCCGAACACGGCTCCCCCGTTCCCGCTCAGCGCCGCGGTTCCCAGCGGAACCACCGCCGTACAGCAAACACCGCCACCACGCTCCAGGCCAGGGCGGTCGCCACCGCACCCAGGGCCTCGTAGGCACTCAACCGCCCGGTCCAGCCGCCCTGGACGAGCCGGATCGCGGGGGACAGGGGCAGGAGTTCGCAGACGGCCGCGATCCGGTCGGGCAGGATCTGGGCCGGGATGGCGATGCCCGAGCCCATCATGGAGACGAGCACCAGCGGCATCGCGGTGACCTGCGCGCTCTCCACGGTCCGGGTGACGGAGGCGGTGAGGGCCGCGAAGGCGGCGCTCAGCACCAGACCCGCCAGGATCCCGAGGACGGTCAGGTACGGCGCCTTCGGCGCCCCCGGGTGCAGCAGCACCGCGCAGCCGACGGCGAGGACGACGGCCTGCGCGAGGCCGACGCAGACGGCGGGCAGCGCGGTGCCGGCCAGGATCTCGGCGTCGTCGAGCTCGCCGGTGCGCAGGCGTTTGAGGACGAGTTCCTCGCGGCGCGCGACGTACGCGCCGACCAGGGAGGTGTACACGGCGAACAGGAAGGAGAACCCGATCGCGGCCGTCAGCGTCACCACGCCGATGTTCAGCCCCTCGGCCTTGAGGTCCAGCTGATCGACGGCGGGCCGCACAGTGAACGGCAGCGCGAGCGGCACGAGCAACGCCGTGACCACCGCGCCACGGTTGCGCCCGAGCAGC
Organism: Streptomyces sp. NPDC005648; assembly: GCF_040605395.1. Lineage (NCBI taxonomy): Bacteria > Bacillati > Actinomycetota > Actinomycetes > Kitasatosporales > Streptomycetaceae > Streptomyces > Streptomyces sp. NPDC005648. Next base: position 12,067 of record NZ_JBEXCS010000154.1, read on the forward strand.
GTGAGCTCGGCCCGGGCCAGGGCCCGCATCCGCCGCCCGGAACCCGCGGCCCCCATCCGGCCGGCCCGTCCGCCTCCACCGGCCGTCCGCTCCCTCAATGCCTCCATGCCGCGTGCCTGCGTGCTGCCGAGTCCCTTCACGCCGCCACCCCCTGCTCCCGCGCGATCCCGAGGAACGCCTCTTCCAGTGACGCCGAGCGCACGTCCAGGTCGCCCAGTTCCACCCGTGCGCGCTCGGCCCAGGTCAGCAGTCCGGTGGCCGTGCGCTGCAGTTCCCGGGTGCGCAGCCGTACGGCGTCCCCGTCCGTCTCGTGGCCGCACACCCCCAACTCGGCGAGCGGTGGCAGGTCGCCGAGGAACCAGCCGTCGGGGAGGCGGAAGGAGATCCGGGCGGGCTGCCGGGCGGTCACCTCGGCCGGTGTCCCCGTCGCCGCGATGCGCCCCTCGTGCAGGATCGCCAGCCGGTCGGCGAGCCCCTCGGCCTCCTCCAGGTAGTGCGTGGTGAGCAGCACCGTCGTCCCCGCGTCCCGCAGGGTGCGCACCAACTCCCAGGTGTCCCGGCGCCCTTCGGCGTCAAGGCCGGTCGTCGGCTCGTCCAGGAAGAGCACCTCGGGCCGCCCGAGCAGCGCGAGCGCGAGGTCCAGGCGCCGCCGTTCACCTCCGGACAACTGCTTCACCCGTACGTCCGCCCGCCGCCACAGCCCGACCAGCTCCAGCGCTTCCTGCTCGGGCCGCGCGTCGCTCACGCATCCGGCCCACATCCGCGCGGTCTCGGCGACGGTCAGTTCGGAGGGGAAGCCGCCCTCCTGCAACATCACCCCCGTGCGCGGCCGTACGGCGGCCCGCTCCCCGTGGGGATCGTGCCCGAGCACCCGCACCCGGCCGCCGGCCGGCCGGGCGAGCCCTTCCAGCAGCTCGACCGTGGACGTCTTGCCCGCTCCGTTGGTGCCGAGCAGCGCGAAGATCTCGCCGCGGTCCACGGAAAAGGTGATTCCGCGCACCGCCTCGAACCCGCCCCCGTACACACGCCGCAGGTCAGTGACCTCAATCACGTGTTCGTTCGTGTCCATGGCACCAGCGTCCCGGCGCTCATGGGCGCAGAGCAGTGCGCGCTGTCATCACTCGGCATGACAAATGTCAGAGGAGGGTCGCGCATGACGGTCGCGTAGGACAGCGCGTGTATGACAAAGGCCCCAGTCGGATGACTGGGGCCTTCATTCAAGAGCGGACGACGAGGCTCGAACTCGCGACCTCAACCTTGGCAAGGTTGCGCTCTACCAACTGAGCTACGTCCGCATTGCC
>NZ_JBEXCS010000155.1:0-11507 GCF_040605395.1 Streptomyces sp. NPDC005648
TGCGGGAGCATCAGCGCGGCCATGAGCGCGATCGGCAGCCCCGCCACCCGGCGAAAAGACCAGGTCAGACAGCGAAATCCTGCTGGAGTACTAACTTGACAGCAGTACATCGAAATGGCCTGATCCGTTGCCGCCCGCTCGGCCGCCGGCAGGCATGCGAGTACGGCTGCCGGCGGCGTCGTGAAGACGAAGAAGACAGGTCTGCCCTGATGAAGCCGCCGTCCATCCCCCTCCGCTGCATGCCGGCCCGGTGTGTACGGGCCCGCAGCCGCAGCACCCCGGCACGCGGCCCCGCCGCAGGACAGGCCGCACGGCGTGTCCTGAACTCGACCTGAGATCAGTGGAGTTGAGCCACACGTGGTGATCCACTGTCAGTGGCGCCTATCAGGATGGCACAGGCCGCGGGGAACTCACGATCTCCTGGGGGAGGACCACATGCCATTCGTCCGGCCGTACGTGCGCTCCGACGGCACACCGGTGCGCGGACACTTCCCGACCTGGGCCCTGGTCGTGGAGCGGGTGACGAGATTCGAACTTGCACGCTCAGCGGGAAGCGAAGCTGCTACAGGTCCGGGGCTGCAGGAGCCGCTGTTGACCGTTGTCCGCTCTTACGGGCATGAGGCTGCCGTGCTGAGGCGGTCAGTTCTATGTAGGGCCCACGACATGCTCAGCGGCGTGAGTTCCGCGGACCGTGGCGAGGGAGGGGGCCTTGCCGAGTTCCAGTACGGGTCACGCCGGAGCGGCGACAGGTGTCTGCCGCCGGGCGGGTGGACGATGCCGCCCATGTGCGCCGGGCAGTTGATTCACCTAGGGCGCCGGGTGTTGAAACAACGTCTCCGCGGCGAATCTCGTGGTCAGACGCCGGTCGCACGCTGCCGGTGCAGGATCGGGGAACGTCAGTGTCGTTGCTCAGGCGCAACGTCAGGTGTACGGCTCGGCCTTGCTGCCGGCCCTCGCTCTGCTGACGTGCCCCGTTCTTCGAGACTGTCCGCTCGATTCGGCCCGAACGGTGCCGAAAGCGCAGAGGAGATCAGTGTGGAGTTCAGCAGTGGCGCACGCCTTGACAAGGGTTCCGTGGCGTTGCGGAACAAGCCTTCAACGGGGAGACGGTGGATGGGGCTGGTGGCATTCGCGCTCGCCCCGCTGGTGGTGATCGCGGCCCCCGACTCCGCCTCGGCGGCCAGCTCGGTGTGCCTGCAGAATCTGGATGGTTCCCAGACCGACATCGTCGGTAACTCGTCGACCCCCAACAGGACGCAGTCGGTGACCATCCAGCAGGCGCGCAGCACCTGGCAGGACTGGGTGTGGCGGGGTTCGCAACACGGCTTCCAGGACCAGTGCCCCTGGAACTCTCCCGCTCCCTGCACCTACTCCTGGCAGCGATCGCACACCACGGGCTGGCAGTGGTCGGCCGGTCTCGACATCAAGGTTCCGAGCGGCCTGAGCAAATTCCTGAACGGGCTCGCCACTCTCACCCCCTCCTACGGGCGCAACGGCTCCACCACCACCGCGTTCACCTTCACGACGAGCGTGTCGCCAGGGCAGTTCGCCGAGCCGATCCAGGTGGTGGAGCGTCGTTGGACGCAGGGCGTGTACCAGGGCATCTACCACTCCACCGGGAAGCACTGTTTGCCGAACCCGACCAACCCGAACCACAGTGCCTGGGAGTACACCTGGTCCAACGAACGCTGGGGCAACTGGACGACCAACGTGCGCGTCAGCGACTACGGGACGTACCACCTCTGGAAGTGACCCCACCGGGTCGTGACCGCACCCGGTCGTGACCAGTCCATGGGGCGGCCCGCCGACCGGCGGGCTGCCCCGCGGCCCGAACATCTCCCGGATCCACCCGAGCAACAGGACCTCATCCCATGAGGGTGCGTCGTTCCTCTCGTGCCGCCGCCGGATCGATCGCGGCGATCGCCTTCGGTCCGCTGCCCGCATGCGGCACAACAACCCACGCCGTGCCCACGTCTTCGCCTGCTGGTGCCGCCACCCCTCCCGTCGTCGATCCGGTGAAGACTGCGCCTACGACGCCGAACCCGCGACGATCCCGACCGCCGTGCCGGACTGTCGACGGTCAGCCAATTGGGTTCAGGCCGCGATTCCGTGAATCCCCGGGTCGCCGTACGAGAGTGCGGGAACGTTTCTTGTGGGGATTGCCCTGGTATGGGGGTCGTGGCGGTCGAGGATGTGCTGTTTCCCGGGATCGATGTGCAGGTCACGGCGGTGTACGTCACCGCGGCGGAGGTCGCGATCGAGGCCGCCGCGTGCGGGCGGCCGCCTCCGTGTCCGGACTGCGGCTCTTCGGGACGCCGGGTGCATTCGCGATACATGCGCCGGATAGCCGAACGTCCCGCTGTCGGGAAGCCGTTGGTCATCTCGCTTTGCGTGCGTCGCTTCTTCTGCGACGGGGCCTCGTGCCAGCGGCGGACGTTCGTCGAGCAGGTCGCGGATCTGAGCGAGCGGTACCGGCGTCACAGCGTCGGCCTACGGCGATGGATGCAGGCCATCGCGACGTTCCTGGGCGGGCGCCCCGGGCAACGCATGTGCCGGACCCTGCAGTTACCCACCGGACGTACTCATCTGCTGGGGCTACTCGCTGCTCCAGCGGTGCCGGAGCAGGCGCCTCGGGTGCTGGGGGTCGACGAATTCGCCTTCCGCAAAGGGTGGCGTTACGGCACCGTCCTGGTCGACATCGAGGGGGCCCGAGTCGTGGACGTGCTGCCAGATCGGGACGCGGCGACATTCGCCGCATGGCTGCGTGAACATCCCGGCGCGGAGATCATCTGCAGAGATCGGGCCAGCGCCTACTCCAGTGCTGTCCGCGACGCCGCCCCCGATGCTCAGGAGATCGCCGACCGCTGGCATTTACTCAAGAACCTCTCCTCCGCGGTCGAGAAGACATGCCATCAGCACCGCCCCTGCCTGCGCAAACAGGCCGACGCCGACCGCGACGCAGAGCCCCGGCGGATCCTCAACCCGTTGCCTCCTCCGACCTTGCCGCCGACAAAGATGGCCGTCCGCACCGTCGACCGGTACTCGGACATCCACCGTCTCCTCGCCCAGAAACTCTCCATCTCCGAGATCGCCCGGCGCCTGCACCTGGACCGCAAGACCGTCCGACACTTCCGCGACACCAGCCTCGACGAACTGCTGGCCTCGTCCCGACACGGCCGACCCAAGGGAGTCCTCGAGCCGTTCACCGCCTACCTCACCGAACGGTTCACCGATGGCGTGACCAGCCCGACCGACCTCTTCCGCGAGATCCGCGGGCGCGGCTACCAAGGCAGCGACCTGCCCGTGCGCCGCTACGTGACCGGGCTGAAGACGGGGACCGTCGAACCCGCCCGCGGGGCCATCCCAAGTCCGCGCAAGATCACCACCTGGATCATGGTGCCCCGCGGCACCCTGAAGCGCCGCGAGGAAGAGGAGCTCCTGAAGATACGGCTGGCTTGTCCGGACATCGCCCGGACCTGCGATCTAGCCTGGACCTTCCACAACCTGCTCCAACACCGGCGCGGCCACCAGCTCTTGGAATGGGTTCGTCAGGCCGAACACGACGCCCCCGCCCCGATCTTGTCCTTCGCGCAGGGCCTGTGCCTCGACCTCGATGCCGTCACCGCCGGCCTCACCCTGCCCTGGAGCTCGGGCATTGTCGAAGGCCACGTCAACCGCATCAAGACCATCAAGCGGCAGATGTACGGCAAAGCCACCTTCCGCCTCCTCCGCACCCGAATCCTGCTCCGGGCGTGATCCGGGGATTCACGGAATCGCGGCCTGAACCAATTACATGACCGCTGACACGGACGGCAAGGTGGTCCACCTGGCTCGGTCGTCAGCGCGAAACTGCCTGCCGGTGAGTGAGCATCGCTCGGTCATGGACGGTGCCCGCACACGTTCCGGTACGCGGTGTCCGGTGCGTACGTCTGCCATTGGGCTCGGGTCAGCGATGTTCCCGCTCGGGAGCACACGCGCCGGATCGTCCGGGCCGGGTCGATGTCGTAGCGGCGGAGGGGAACATGGGCGCCGCTCACGTACAGTGTGCGGCTGTCGGCGCTGAAGGCGAGGGAGCCGAGCGCCTCGCCCGGGGTCGGCAGGGGAACCCCGAGGGGCTGCTGGGTCGTCGTGTCCCACAGCTGGAGCGTCCCGGCGTCGCCGCCCACGGCGAGGGTGCGGCCGTCGGGACTGAGGGCGAGGGCGCTGACCGCCTCGGGGGTGTCGGTGCGCGAGTCCGGGAAGACGTCGCGCAGGATGCCGGAACGTCGGCGCAGGTCGCCGTCCCAGAGGGCGACGCGTCCGGTGTAGTCGCCCACTGCCAGTCTGGAGCCGTCGGCGGTGAAGGCCAGGGCCCGGATTCCTCCGCCCCGCACCAGGTCCAGGTCCCTCGCGCGGCCGGACGGGAGACCGGCCACACGGTCCTCACCGACCAGGAACCGGCCGTCGGGGCGGACGGCGAGCCTGTCGCTGCGCAGTGCCGCCATAGTGGCGGACCTGCGGTGGCTCTTGGTGTCCCACACCTCGTCCTCCGTTGTCGTGCCACCGGTCTGGCGGGCGACGTACAGGGTGCGGCCGCCGGGAGCCAGGGCGAGGGATGACGGGCCCTTGACCGGCTGGGCGGGGGCGAGGTCCATAGTCGCCAGGGCATGGTTGTGGCGTACGTCCCAGACGGTGGTCTGTTGGGTGGACGTCTCCTGCTGGACGGCCGAGACGCCGAACGCGAAGCTGCCGCCGTCCGGGCTGAAGGTCATCAGGGGCTGGGTGTACTGCGCCACGACCGGACGGCCGGGCTCCTCGGACACGGGTATCCGTACGGGTGGCAGGGTTCGTGCCGGACGGCCACCGCGCGTGTCGCGCAGCTCGAACCGGTAGTGGTCGCCGATGCGTTCGGCGGTGGCCAGTGTCTGCCCGTCCGGGGCCAGCAGCACATCGTCCAGGGCCTGCGCACGCCATGCCGCCGTGGTGGCCGTCGCCGTGTCGAAGGAGTGGACAGTGGCGTCCTGCAGGCAGCGCAGGACCAAGTGGCCAGGATTCCAGGCCAGGGAGTCGCAGGAGTGCTGGTCCTCCAGGGGCTGCCGGAAGACGGGAGCGGCGGGGGCGGCGAGCCGCCATACCGTCAGCTCCTTGGTGGCGGCGGTGGCCAGGAACGCCCCGTCCGCACTGAGGACGGCGACCTTCGCCTCCGGCGTGTCGAGCGCGGCCACCTGGTGTCCCGTGCGGGTGTCCCAGACGTGCACACCGGTCGCGGAGACGACGGCGAAGCGGTGGGCGGCGGCCGGTGCGCCGTGCCCGAACACGATGCGGGAGTTGTCGTCGTCGCACAGCCCCTTGGCCGTCTGCCAGGCTCCGGGCAGGGCGCGTCGGCTGCCCGTGTCCCAGACCTGCGGTGACTTCCCGGCGGGGCAGACGGCGAACTGCCGGTCGTCCGGGCTCGGAGCCGCTTCGGTCTCGTCCGGTGCCCGGGCTTCGAACAGTAGCCGGCCGTCGGCGACGGAGCGCAGCTGCACGCGGTCGCTGTCCCAGTCGCTCGTCACATAGCTGTGGCCGCCGACACCGAAGGCGATGCTCGTGCTGTCACCGGCCAGTGGCCGGGAGGAGCCGGTCCAGTGTCCGCTCCGGGTGTCCCACAACCTGACGCCCTGGCTCGTGGAGAGGACGAGCACCTTGGCGTCGGGGCCGACAGCCAGGGTCTCCGCCCCGGACGGCAGCGGTCCCGAACCGGTGCGCCGGTGTGTGGCGACGTCCCAGGTCCGCCAGGCCCGGCCGTCCGCCCCGAGCAGGGTCCGGCCGGCGTCGGTCAGGAAGCCGGAGGCTCGATCGGCCGGCAGCGGTCCGGTGAAGGCGTCGAGTTCGGGCTGGGCGAGGGCGCCGAGCAGGGCGCGGCGGGATTCGGGCAGGGGAGAGATGCGCCAGGCCGCGGCGCCGAGCAGCATCGCGGTGTGCGGGTCGGTCGTACGAAGCGAGTCGGCGACGTCGGCCACCCGGCGGGCGGCGGTGTCGGTGCTCTGCCGGTCGTTGGCGCGGGCCTGTGTCCAGGCGACCAGGCCGGAAATCAGGGCCACGACGAGGACCGCCGACAGCGAGCCCAACAGGATCCGGGAGCGGCGGGCGGCTCGAATGGCCGTACGGCGTTCCGCGTCGCGGGCCTGAAGGGCTGCCGTGAGGAACTGGCGCTCGGCCGCGGTGAGCGCGCTGTCCTGGGCGAACAGCTCCTCCGCCCGGTCGAGCCGGGTGCCCCGGTACAGGGCGCCCACGTCGCGGTCGGCCTCCGTCCAGGCGTGCGCGGCCTCGGTCAGGCGCCGGTGGTGGCGCAGCCGCTCCCGGTCCTCCTCCAGCCAGCCGGCCAGGCGGGGCCAGCAGGTCAGCAGGGCCTCGTGGGCGAGCTGGACACCTTCCTCGTCGGTGGTCAGCAGTCGGGCTCGGGCGAGCCTGTCGACCACCGCCGCCACCCCGGAATCGGCCCATTCGCTCAGTTCCGCCCGGGTGAGCGGGCGCCGCGTGTCGGGTGTGCCCCGGCCCGGTTCGACCATCCGCAGCAGCAGTCGACGGGCGTCGGTCTGTGCCTCGGCGTCCAGTTGGCCGTAGACCTTCTCGGCGGTCGCCGCGATCGCGCCGCGCACCCCGCCGGCCGACTCGTACGCTGCCACGGTCAGGGTGCGGCTTCGGCGCCGCTGCCAGGTCTCGAGCAGGGCGTGGGAGAGCATCGGCAGCCCGCCGGGCTCGGCCAGCACCTCGTCGACCAGCCGGGCGGTCAGCTCGCGTTCGACCAGGAACCCGGTCGCGGCGGCCGGCCTGACCACTGCCTCCCGCAGTTCGTCGGCCGTCATGGGCCCCAGCGCCAGCGCGGCGCCGAGCAGCGCGTCCGCCAGGCCCCGGTGCTCCAGACAACGCGGATAGAAGTCTGCCCGTACGGAAATCAGGACCCGCAGGCGGGAGCCCTGTTCCCGCGCGGCCAGCAGGAGGTCGATGAAACGGGCCCGCTCCTCGCGGTCCCGGCACAGGGTGAACAGCTCCTCGAACTGGTCCACCACCACCCAGCTCTCCGGTCCGTCCTGCGCCGGGTCGAGCAAGTGGCTCCAGGTGGGGGCGGGCCGGGGTCCGGGTGTCAGGATCCGCAGCACCGCCGGGCTCGCGCCGCCGGCGATCCGCTCCCGCAGCCGGGGAATCAGTCCGGCGCGCAGCAGCGAGGACTTGCCGCTGCCGGATGCCCCGAACAGCACCGCGAGCCGGTGGTCGCACACCAGCCGCTCCAACCGCCCCGCCGCCTGATCACGGCCGAAGAACAGGTGCCGGTCATCGGGTTCGAAGCGGGCCAGGCCCCGGTAGGGCGGGCCGGCGTCCTCCCGCCGCGCCCGCACGTCCTGAGCGGCGGCCGTCTCCGCCTCCTTCCAGCGAGGCTCCCATTCCACGGGGTCGCCGCCGCACGCCAGCACATAGCCGCGGACTGTGTCGAGCGTCGGCAGCCGCTCCCCGTTCGCGGCCCGGGAAAGCGTCGTCGTCGAGATCCCGGAGGCCGCGGCCATGGTCCTGTATGACGGGCTGCCCGCGGTACGGCGCAGTGCGCGCAGATCGTGGGCGAGCCGCTCGACCGGTCCGGCGTCCGGGTCCAGAGCCTTTTCGGGACGCCCCACGGGACCACCTCCTGCTGCTTCGGCAAGGAACGACGACATTACGGAGCACTCGCCTGGTCAGAGGCCATGCCGGGGCAAAAGGTGGCACTCGGTGATGTGGCGTTGATGACAGCGGTGACGCCGGGCGCGCATCAACGCCGCCGTTCACACGACCGTCGCCAAGGTTGTTTCAGCTGATGGGAGGGGGCTGTGCACCAATTTCCCGCCGGTCAGTCTCGATATCGCCCCGCCGCACCGGACAACTCCCGCCGGGCGCAGAACGACGACCGCCCGCAGGGCCGATCCTTCGTCGGTCGCGAAGCGGACGAGGCGGGGGAACACCGGAACGATCCAAGGAGCGAGAAATGCTGTCTTCCACCCTGCGTACGACGGTCGCCGCGGCCGTGGCGAGTGCCGTGCTGATCGGCGGAGCCTCACTGGCGGAGCACCAGCCGAGGACGCCGGTCACCATCGGCACCCAGAACGTGAACTCCACGCACGTCAGCAACGACACCCGAGGCCCGATCAGCCTCACCCTCACCGACTCCGGGCCGAACTCGCAGCGCGCGTACAACAACGTGATCGACCGCATCCGGCAGCGCGTGGCGGACTCGGGGACGTACACAGGGGCGGACGGCCGCACCTACTCCCGGAGCACGCTGACCAACGGCGTCGTCGCGGAACGGCCCAGCAACTCCTCCGACTACTTCGCCGTGCACCTCCAGGACCGCCCGGGCACCCCCCAGCTCGACCTGGTGATGAACGCCTCCAACCTCTACGTCGTCGGCTTCTACGACCACGACAGCCATGTCTACTACCGCATGGGCGCGGGACCCGAGAACCCCATCGGCCCGGAGGCCCGCCCCAACGACAGCTGGATCAGGTCCGGCCACTACACGGATCTCTCGCGGCTGGCCAATCAGGGGCAGAGGGGTCCGGCGTTCTCACGTCCCGACCAGACCATCAGCCTGCGGGACATCAGAGGATCGATCGAGGCGTTGCGGGACGATTCCAGCGACGTCGCCACAGACGCCCGGGCGATCACCAGGCTCATCACGGCCTTCGCCGAAGCCGCCCGCTTCGACTACATCTCGTACCGCATCCAGCAGGCGATCGGCGGTAGCTACTCCTGGAACCTCGGCACGGTGGGCACCTCTTTCACGAACAACTGGGCCGCGCTGTCCAACTACCTGCGGGACCGCCTCCGGGACCACGCGGCGAACGTCCCCTTCCACGTCGCCCAGGGCTTCATCCTCTACACCGTGGCCGACGTCGCGCGGCAGCTGGGCGTCGCGTACATGGACGTCAACTACAGGTACGGCGGGTCGCAGTGACGCAACCGTTCGAGGCACTGCCGCCGGCCCCCGGTGCCGGCGGCTACGCCCTGAGCCGGTGACCGAAACCGCGCGCGGTCTCGATCCGCTCGCGGCCGGTCTCGGCCCGCAGTCGCTGGACGGCCATGTCCACGACCCGGGTGTCTCCGTACCAGACGTAGCGCCGGACCCGCCGCAGCAGAAGGCCGCGGGTGAGAGCGCGGCCCGGGGCGGCCGCGAACTCGTGCAGCGGCTTCAGCTCGATGGCGGTGAGGGCGACGGAGACGCCGCCCCGCCGTACCTCGGGGGAGGCGACCTTGAACGTCAGGCCCCCGAACCGCAGTGCGGCGCCGGCGGTGGACGGGGCCGACGCGGTCACCATCTGCGACGCCCGCCGCCTGGCGGACGCGGGGTTCCCGCCGGAGTCCATCGCGCCACGCCGACCGTACGGCAGCCGCGCACGGCCTGCTGGGCTTCCCTGCCGCGGGCCTGTGGCGCCCGTGCCGCACGGGCCGGGTACGCAGCAAGGGCGCTGCGTCCGCCCATTACCTTCCTCGTAGAGCCCGGTTCGGGCTCGTGGCCTCCGGGGCCGGTATGACTCTTTGCCCCTGTCCTTGATGATCCGGGGGGTGCTGTCGCCGGTCCCGGCGGCACCGGATGGTCGCTGATGGAAGCGTGTCCGCCGAGAGGCAGGGCTGCGTAATGTGGCTGCCGATCTCCGGTGCCCGGGCGGGCCACCGTCGATGAGCCGCGCGAGGTCCTCCAGGGTGTCGGCCTTTTCAGCGCACCGGACTCCAGCCACCGCGGGCTCAGCGGCTCGTCCGGCGGGCCGCCGAGGCTGTCCCGGTTTAGATGCCCCTGGTCGAACACCCAGTGCGCCGGGATGTAGCGGACGCCGGTGGTGGCGTGCAGCCGGACGATCTCGTGTCCGGCCTGGTTGTACGGCCGTGCCTCGTTGACGAAGCGCTCGCCCGCGCCGTTGACCCAGATGCCGCCCCGGGTGGCGGTGTGGGAGACCGGCAGCCGGTCGGGGTACACGAGTCCCGGCACGAACCAGGCCCCGTCGAGCAGGTCGGTGTCGGCGCCGGCCGCGATGCCCGCCCGCAGGGCGTCTCCGGTGTTAGCCGGGGCGCCGTTGGACCACTCGCCGGTGAGCGGCGCCTGGTGCTTCTCGCGCAGCTCGCGGTCGCGCTCGAAGCCGCCGGCCGCCAGCAGCACGCCCCGGGCGGCCCGGATCCCGCACCCGCTCGCCTTCGCTCGTCACCTCGATGCCGGTCACCCTGCCGTCCTCGACGATCAGGTTCTCCAGCGCGGTGTTCACGCACAGCTCCCCGTGGTCGGCCTCCAGGTACGCGGACAGGGCCCGGCCGGTCAGCGCACGGCCGCCGCTGAGCAGGGGCCCCTCGTCGAAGCCGAACCGCTCGGTGGGAAGCGAGTCGCGCATCAGCGCCCGGCGATCCCCGAGCCGCGCGACCTCGACAGGGAGCGGGAAGACGGTGTGTCCCGTGGGTGACGATCCGGGGACGGAGGAGTAGTAGTCCGGGACCGGCCCGTGGACGAAGGACCCGAACCAGGGGTTCTGCTCCAGCTCGTCGATCAGCTGGACCCCGGCCGCCAGGTACACGTCCTGGAGCGCCTCGCGTGACGGATCGTCGACCACACCGCGCAGGTACGTCCGTACGTCCTCGATGTCGTCCCCGAGCCCGCCTGAGCGAGTGGCGTGGACCCCGGGAACCACAGGCCGCCCCGGAATACGCCAGGGTGCCGCCGACCCGGTCGGTCTTCTCGACGACGAGTGTGCGCAGTCCGCGAGAGGCCGCCATGTACGCCCCGACCAGACCTCCGCCGGACCCCAGGACGATCACGTCGTAGGCATCCTCGTTGATGCTCATCCGAACCTCCTCATGCCACGGCGTGGCGCCGCCAGCCGTTCAGCAGCGCGCCCGACGCCGGTAACGAGCCGCCGACGCCTTGCCGTGCGGCCATCTCGTTCAGCGAGAAGACCCGGCGTCGGGATTTCGGTTCCGGTGAGCGGAACACATCCCCCCCGCCGCGGTCCGCGGCCGATCAGGCTGGGAGCCGAACACGAGCCTGAGGATGGCAATGACAGACGTTTGGGAACCGACGGCCGTCGCGCACTGCGAGACGGCCGTGGCCGAGGCCGCCGCACGACTCAGCCGTGCCGCCCGCGAGCACAAGCCCTGTGCGCCCGTACGGGACTTGCTGGGCGCCACCGACATCAGCCTCGCGTACGCCGTCCAGCGGCGCGTCGTGGGTGAGCGGATCGCCGCCGGCGCCCGGGTCGTCGGCCGCAAGATCGGGCTGACCTCGGAGTCGGTGCAGCGTCAGGTCGGCGTCGACCGGCCCGACTTCGGCGTTCTGCTGGACGACATGGACGTCACCGCCCTGCCGTCCGTCCCGAGCGACTGGCTGCTCCAGCCCCGGGTGGAGGCGGAGATCGCGTTCGTGCTCGCGTCCGACCTGGACGACGACGACCTCCACATCGAGCGGGTCCGGTCCGCGGTCGAGTACGCGGTGGCCGCGCTGGAGATCGTGGACAGCCGGGTCGCCGACTGGGACATCG
>NZ_JBEXCS010000155.1:11604-13107 GCF_040605395.1 Streptomyces sp. NPDC005648
ATCGCCTCCGCGGGCGACGGAGCGGCCTGTCTCGGTGACCCCCTCGCCGCGCTGCTGTGGCTGGCCCGCACGGCCCGGGAGTTCGGCGATCCGCTGCGCGCCGGACAGGTCGTCCTCTCCGGCGCCCTCGGCCCGCTCGTGCCCACCCCGCCAGGCATCACCGTACAGGCCGAGATGTCGGGCCTGGGTTCGGTGACCGCGACCTTCTCACCCGAGGAACACAGAGGATGACGAAGACCAAGGTGGCCGTAATCGGCTCCGGCAACATCGGCACCGACCTGATGATCAAGGTCCTGCGCCTGTCCGACACCCTGGAGATGGCCGCGCTGGTGGGCATCGACCCGGACTCGGACGGTCTCGCGCGCGCCGCCCGGCTGAAGGTGCCCACCACCCACGAGGGCGTGGACGGCCTGATCCGGATGGACGGCTTCGACGACATCGGCATCGTCTTCGACGCCACCTCCGCCAAGGCCCACATCGAGAACGCCAAGAAGCTCGCCCCGTACGGCAAACGGCTCGTGGACCTCACCCCGGCGGCCATCGGCCCGTACGTGGTGCCGCCGGTCAACCTCGACGAGCACCTGTCGGTGGGGGACAACGCTGTCGACAACTTCAACATGGTCACCTGCGGAGGCCAGGCGACCATCCCGATCGTGCACGCGGTCAGCCGGATCACGCCGGTGCCCTACGCCGAGATCGTGGCGTCCATCGCCTCGAAGTCGGCCGGACCCGGTACCCGGGCCAACATCGACGAGTTCACCGAGACCACGTCCGGTGCGATGGAGAAGGTCGGCGGCGCCCGCCGCGGCAAGGCGATCATCGTCCTCAACCCGGCCGAACCGCCGCTGATCATGCGGGACACCGTGTACTGCCTGATCGGCGAGGCGGACCACGAGGCGATCCGGGCCTCCGTCGAGGAGATGGTGGCCGCGGTCGCCGAATACGTGCCCGGCTACCGCCTCAAGCAGGCGGTCCAGTTCACCCCCGTGCCGGCCGGCGACCCCCTGCACACACTGCTGCCCGACGACGTGTCCGAGACACCGACCACCAGGGTCTCCGTCTTCCTGGAGGTCGAGGGAGCCGCCCACTACCTGCCCGCCTACGCCGGCAACCTCGACATCATGACCTCGGCCGCCCTGCGCGTCGCCGAGCGCATCGCCCGGCGAGTGACCCCCGAGGTGACCAAGTGACCGACACACCGAGGCTCTACGTCCAGGACGTCACCCTCCGGGACGGCATGCACGCCGTCCGGCACCGCATCACCCCCGAGTTCGTCTCCCGTATCTCGGCCGCCCTGGACCGGGCCGGCGTGGACGCCATCGAGGTCGCCCACGGCGACGGTCTGGCCGGCGGCAGCCTCAACTACGGACCGGGCAGCAACACCGACTGGGAGTGGATCGAGGCGGCGGCGGACGCCATCGACCACGCGGTCCTGACCTCCCTGCTGCTGCCCGGCATCGGCACCATCGCCGAACTCGAGCGGGCCTACGCCCTCGGTGTCCG
>NZ_JBEXCS010000156.1:0-12942 GCF_040605395.1 Streptomyces sp. NPDC005648
GGCGCCCACTGCAGCGACAGGGTGACGGCGAGGACCAGCGCGGTCCAGCCGACGCGCACCCGGCGCGGGACCGAGGTCGAAGAGGTAGGGCGGGTTGGCGGTGGCCTCGACGAAGGCCTGGGCGGCGGGTTCGAGGACGGGACGGGGTGCGGTGGTGCCGGTCATGACGGACTCCTCGGATCGGGTGCCACGGGCGGCGGCACACCAGGAACAGTAGCGCTCGATTAAGTCGTGCACAACTAATTCGTGCTCGCTTTCTTTGGCCACGATAGAATCGGACAGACCTGAACGATAGGGTGGTGATCGCCGTGATCAGAGCAGTGACCGGGAGCCGTGCCGTGAACCAAGCCGCAGCGGAGCCGGGCGAGGGCTCGCTCCTCCTCGACGACCAGCTCTGCTTCGCCCTGTACGCGGCCTCCCGCGCCGTCACCGCGCGCTACCGCCCGCTGCTGGACGAACTCGGTCTGACCTACCCGCAGTACCTGGTCATGCTCGTCCTGTGGGAACAGGACTCGATCTCCGTACGGGACCTGGGCGCTTCGCTGCAGCTGGAGTCCAGCACCCTGTCACCGCTGCTGAAGCGGCTGGAGGCGGCCGGGCTGCTGCGCCGGGAGCGGCGTGCCGAGGACGAGCGGTCCGTCGCGATCCGGCTGACCGGGGCGGGCGCGGCGCTCCAGGAGCGGGCACGCACCGTCCCGCTCGCCATCGGGGACGCGATGGGGCTCACACCCGAGCAGGACGCCATGGCCAAGCAGCTGCTGCGGCTGATCACGGCCAACGTCACGGACGGCTGAGCCCGATCTCGGCCCACACCTGCTTGCCGCCGCTGACCGGCACGGACCCCCAGATCTCCGACATGGCCTCGACGAGCAGGATGCCGCGGCCGCCGGTGGCCTCCCAGCCGATGTTGGTCGGCTTGGCCGGGGTGCGGGGCGAGGTGTCGGCGACCGAGACGCGCAGCCGGCTGTCGAGCAGGGTGAGGTCCAGCCGGACCTGGCCGTCGGTGTGCACCAGGGCGTTGGTGGTCAGCTCGGACACCACGAGCAGGGCGGTGTCCAGGTCGTCCTGGGGTACGCCCCAGGAGCGCAGGGTGCGCCGGGTGAAGCGGCGGGCGTGTCCGACGGCCTCCGGGACCCGCCACACCGTCCAGCTCTCGCGCTGCGGGCGCAGTGCCATGCCGTCGTAGCGCAGCAGGAGCAGGGCGACGTCGTCGGTGCGGTGGGCGTTGCCGAGCAGGGCGTCGGCGACCAGGCCGAGGTGGGCCGGGTCGGACACGGAGAGTTCGTGGGCGAGCCGGTCCATACCGGTGTCGATGTCGGCCTCCGCGGACTCCACGAGGCCGTCGGTGGTGAGGGCGAGGACGGTGCCGGGAGGCATCCGGATCACGCTGAGCGGGAAGTCGGCCTGCGCCATCACGCCCAGCGGGGGCCCGCCGTCCGACTCCGGGATCTCCGTGGAGCCGTCCGGGTGACGCAGCACCGGTGGCAGGTGTCCGGCGCGGACGTACCAGGCGGAGCCCTCCTCCATGTCGACGTCCACATAGCAGCAGGTGGCGAAAAGGTCGGTCTCGATGTCGAGCAGCAGACGGTTGGCGTGGGAGACCACCACGTCCGGCGGGTGCCCCTCCACGGCGTAGGCGCGCAGCGCGGTGCGCATCTGGCCCATGAGGGTGGCGGCGGCCGTGCTGTGGCCCTGGACGTCCCCGATGACGAGGGCGACGTGGTTGTCGGGCAGCGGGATCACGTCGTACCAGTCGCCACCCACCTCCAGGCCGGCGGTGGCGGGCAGGTAGCGGGCGACGGCGACCGCCCCGGGCAGCTTGGGCAGCCGGCGCGGGAGCAGCTGGCGCTGGAGCATGCCGACGAGCTCGTGCTCGGCGTCGAAGGCGTGGGCGCGCATCAGGGCCTGTCCGGCGAGGCCGGCGGAGGCGGTGAGCAGGGCGCGTTCGTCGGGACCGAAGTCGTGCGGGGTGTCCCAGCCGATGAGACAGGCGCCGGCCATACGGTTGCCGGCCGGGAGCGGCAGGACGGCGAGGCCGCCGGGGCCGACATCGGCCAGCGCGTCCTCCAGAGCGGTGCCGGCGGGCCAGATCTGGGCGCGGCCCTCCCGCAGCGCGGCGGCCAGGGTCGGCATGGCGCGCACCGGCGCGTCGGGCCACTCGGAGCGCCACTCCAGACGCCACAGCTCGGGCCACGACTCCGGCTCGGGCGGATCGAGGACGGTGACCACGAGCCGGTCGCCCTCCAGCTCGGCGAGCGCGATCCGGTCGGCCCGCAGCGGCTTGCGCAGGGCGGACACCACGGCCTGGCTGACATCACGGACGGTGCCGGCGGTGGCGAGGGCGGCGGCCAGTCGCTGGACGCGGGCCACGTCGGTGACGTCGGAGCGCAGCGAGGAGGCGTCGGCGACCGTGCCCACGAGGCGCGCGGGCCGGCCCTCCCCACCGGGCAGCAGCCGCCCGCGCAGCCGCAGCCACTTCGGCGGCCCGGACGGCTGCAACACCCGGAACTCCAGCTCGCGCTCGCCGATGGTCATGTGGTCGGCCTCGGTCACGGACATCAGCGAGGGCAGGTCCTCCGGCACGGTCAGGCCCAGCAGCGTCTCCACCTTGCCGTCGAACTCGTCCCGGGTGAGCGCGAACAGTCCCAGGATGTCGTCGCCGACCTCCACCTGGCCGGTGTCCATGGCGAGGCTGAAGGCACCGGCGGCCATCTCGCCGCCCTCGGCGGCGCGGGCCGGTGCGGGGCTGCCGACGGTGTCGGCGATCAGCTCCAGACACTCGCGGTCGTAGGAGTCGAAGCCGTCGCGGCGCTCGCTGATCGCCAGGAGACAGCCTCCGCCGCCGTCCCCGCGCGTGGGCAGCACCACCACATGGAAGTCCCGCGAGGGCGTGCGCCGGGCCGCCGCGCCCTCGGCGAGTTCCTTGGGGCCGAGCCAGACAGCGCCGCCCGAGCGGTGGGCTTCGGCCACCGCCGAGTGTCCGGAGCGTGCGTAGCTGTCGCGCAGCCCGAACAGCGTGCGCGGCGCACCCACCGACTCGACCAGGCACAGCAGCTCGCCGTCCTGGCTCGGCGAGTACACGGCGGCGCAGGCCGCACCGGCGTAGACGAGCGTCTGTTCCAGCACACGACGGACCCGTTCGGGCGAGGCCGGACCGCTCGTGAGCGCTTTCAGAGCGACTTCGGCGCGCAGGATTCTCGTTCTGCGTCCCTCCGCGCCCTCAGTGACCACGTCCGTCATTACAGCGCGTATGTGGCGTGTGCGCAGCCCCTGTGAGCATTCCGTGGAGGTCAGCGGGCGTGTCCGCTCGAAACGGACCGAACATGACTTGACCCGTGCGTACCGCACGGTGAGCTCGTGACAGACGTGACTGTCCCCGGGCGGCCGCCGGCTGGAAGTCTCGGTGGCGGGCCACGGAGGGGGTTCGATGGACAAGCGGTACGAGGTGTACGCGCTGGCGGACAGACACTTCTACGAGACGCCGGACCGGCTCTCGGCGGCCGGCGAGCGGTCCGCGCCCGAGTTCGGGACGGCGCGCCGTGAGGTGCCGGAGGGCTGGACGGCGGCGCGGATCGGCGACTGGCTGACGCTGACGCCACTGGACGCGGACCAGAACCCGGTGGAGGGGCCGTCCCAGGGCTGGAAGATCCACGCCTCGGCCACCCGGGAGAACGCCGAACGGATCGCCGCGATCGTGTGGGACCACTGCGTGCCGCGCCGCATACCGTTCAAGTTCGTCCCGGGACCGCATCTGCTGCATCTGCGCAACACCAAGTACGCGGGCCGCGACACCAGCGGCAAGTTCGTCACGATCTACCCGGCCGACGAGGAGCAGCTGCACCAGGTGCTGCGCGAGCTGGGCGACCTGCTGAAGGGCTTCGAGGGGCCCTACATCCTCACCGACCTGCGCTGGTACGAGGGCCCGCTCTATGTCCGCTACGGCGCCTTCGCACGCACCTTCACCGTGGACGAGCGGGGCTCGCTCGTGCCGGCGGTTCGCGACGGCGAGGGCCGGCTGGTCCCGGACCGCAGGGCGCCCTCCTTCGAGGTGCCCCGGTGGGTGACGCTCCCGGAGTTCCTGCGGCCGCATCTGGCGGCGCGCAACGACACGACGGTGGGCGAGCTGCCGTACCGGATCGAGAAGGCGCTGCACTTCTCCAACGGCGGCGGGGTGTACGCGGGCACCGACACCCGCGACGGGCGCAGGGTGGTCCTCAAGGAGGGGCGGCCCCATGCGGGGCTTGCCTCGGACGGGGCCGACGCGATCGCCCGCCTGGAGCGGGAGAAGGCCGCGCTGGAGCGGGTGGCGGGGACCGGTGTGGTGCCCGAGGTGCGGGACTGGTTCACGCTGGGCGACCACCGGTTCCTGGTGATGGACTTCGTCGAGGGCCGCCCGCTCAACTCGTACTTCGCCGAGCGCCATCCCCTGCTGACGCCGGACCCGGACCCGGACGCCGTGCGGGCCTACACCGCATGGGCGGTGCGCATCCACGGGGCCGTCGAGCGCGCGGTGGCGGCCGTGCACGCACGGGGAATCGTCTTCAACGACCTGCACGTCTTCAACATCATGGTCGCCCCGGACGAGGAGTCGGTGTTCCTCATCGACTTCGAGGCGGCCGCCCCGGCGTCGGAGAACGGCCGCCAGGTGGTCGCCCACCCCGGCTTCTTCGCCCCGCCCGACCGCACCGGCACCGCCGTCGACCGCTACGCGCTGGCCTGCCTACGGCTCGCCCTCTTCCTGCCCGTGACCACGCTGTTCGTGGTCGACCGGGGCAAGGCGGCCCACCTCGCGGAGGTGATCGCCGAGCAGTTCCCGGACCTACCGAGCGGGTTTTTGGACGAGGCGGTCGCCGAGATCACCCGCGGTGTGCAGGCCCCGGCGTTCGTCCGCACCGACGACCGGCCGCACAGCCACGACTCCATGGTCAAGGCGATCCTCGCCTCGGCCACCCCGGACCGCGACGACCGCCTCTTCCCGGGCGACATCGCCCAGTTCTCCGACGGCGGCGGCCTCGGACTCGCCCATGGCGCGGCCGGTGTGCTCCACGCCCTCGCCGAGGCGGGCGCCGAGCGCTACGAGGAGGGCGAGCGCTGGCTGCTCACCCACACCGCCCCCGCGCCGGCGGGCACACCGCTCGGTCTCTACGACGGCCTCGCCGGCGTCGCCCACGTCCTCGCCCGGCTCGGCCACCGCGGACGGGCCCTCGACCTGGTCGAGGGCATCCTCGCCGAACAGTGGCGGCACCTGTCCTCCGACCTCCACGGCGGTCTGGCCGGCCTGGGCCTGGTCCTCGGCGAACTGGCCGACACCACGGGCGAGCCGGAGCTTCGGGAGCGGGCCGCCGAGGCCGCGGACATCGTCGTACGACGTCTCGCCGAACCGCTGTCCGACTCGGGGACGCGGCGCCGGCGGGCCGGGCTGCTGCGCGGCGCGAGCGGACCCGCGCTGTTCCTGCTCCGGCAGTACGAACGGACCGGCGACGAGCGGCTGTTGGAGGCCGCCGCGGTGGCGCTGCGCCGGGACCTGGACAACTGTGTCGTGCAGAAGAGCGGCGGCGGGCTCGAAGTCGACGAGGGCTGGCGGACCCTGCCGTATCTCGGGGACGGCAGTGCCGGGATCGGCATGGTCCTCGACGACTACCTCGCGCACGCCGCCGACACCGGGTTCGAGAAGGCGCGCGCCGGCATCCTCACCGCCGCGACCTCCCGGTTCTACGCCCAGCCCGGCCTCTTCCAGGGCCGCGCCGGGATGATCCTGCACCTCGGCCGCACCACGCAACCCGATGCGACCGAGCGGCAGTTGACCGACCAGATCGCCGCACTGGGCTGGTACGCGATGGCGTACGAGGGCCAACTGGCCTTCCCCGGGCACCAGATGATGCGGCTCTCCATGGACCTCGCGACCGGAACGGCAGGGTGTCTGCTCGCGATCGCCGCGGCCACCCGGGGCAGCGCCCACCTGCCGTTCCTCCCGCCGCTGCGGCGGCCCACGAAGACGCGGCTCGCCGACCCGGCGGAGTCGTGACGCAACCCCGTCCCCACGGGTGACACAGAAGAAGGAAGGACACGAAATGGCACTGCTCGACCTGCAGACCATGGAATCCGACGAGCACACGGAGGGTGGCGGCGGCGCCTCCACGGCCAGCCTGCTCTCCTGCATCAGCGCAGCGAGCGTTCTGCTCTGTCTGTGACGCTGTGTCTGTGACGCTCTGACGAGCACCGTGCGCACACGGCTCCGGGCGGTCCGCTCCCCTGTGGGAGGGGCCGCCCGGGGTCCTGCGGGGCACCCCTTTCGACCCTGGATGCGAGGCCGTGGCCGTATGACCACTCGTGCCGACGCCGTTGCCCTGACCCGACTCGCCACCCGGCACAGCGGGGCCCGCTGTGCGGCCCTGTGCCTGGTGAGCACCGCCTCGACCGGGGCGGGCCTGCTGCTCCCGGCCGCGCTCGGCCGCACCCTCGACCTGCTGCTCGCCCACGCCCCCGCGACCCGCTGGGTGCTGTACTGCGCCGGGCTGGTCCTCCTGACGGCCCTCCTCGACGCCTGCGAGACCCTGCTCTCCGGCACCGTCACCGCCCGCACGACGGCATGGCTGCGCGGTCGGCTGACCGGGCATGTGCTGGACCTCGGCCCCCGCGCCACCGCGCGCTTCGGGCCCGGTGACCTCGTCGCCCGTCTCGTCGGCAACGCCGCCCAGGCCGGGACGGCTCCGGCCGCCCGCGCCGCGCTGCCGGCCGCGCTCGCCGCCCCCGTCGGGGGCATGGTGGCGCTCGCCCTCATCGACTGGCGGCCGGCGGTGGTCCTCCTCGCCGGAGCGCCCGTACTGACGCTGCTGCTGCGGGCGTTCGCCCGGGACACGACCCGGTGCGTGGCCGAGTACCAGCGGGTGCAGGGGCGCATCGCGGGCGCGCTGGCGGAGGCGGTGGACGGCCGTCGCACGGTACGGGCCGCCGGGACCGCGCGGAAGGAGACGGCACGGATACTGCGCCCGCTCCCCGAACTGTCGCGCGCCGGGCACCGCATGTGGCGGGTGCAGGGGCGGGCGGCCGGCCAGGCCTCAGCCGTCGCGCCCCTGCTGCAACTCGCCGTCGTCGCGGTCGCCGGCGTGCTGCTCACCCGGCACCGGCTCACGGCCGGCGAGACGCTCGCCGCCTCCCGGTACGCCGTCCTCGCCACCGGAGTCGGCGTGCTCGTCGGCCAGTTCGCGGCGCTGGCCCGGGCCCGCGCCGCCACCGACCGCCTGGGCGAGGTCCTGACAAAGCCCGCGCCGGCGTACGGCGCACGCCGACTGCCGCCCGGCACCGGCCGGTTGGAGCTTCGGGGGGTCGGCGCCCGTCGCGGCGGGCGCACCGTGCTGGAGGGTGTCGACCTCGTGGTCCCCGGCGCTACGACGCTCGCCGTGGTGGGTCGCTCCGGAACCGGCAAATCCCTGCTCGCCGCGCTCGCGGGCCGCCTCGCCGACCCCGACACCGGCGAGATCCTCCTCGACGGCATCCCCCTGCGCGACCTGTCCCACGACGAACTGCGCCGAGCCGTCGGCTACGCCTTCGAGCGCCCCGCCCTCCTCGGCACCACCATCGAGGACACGATCGCCCTCGGCCTCGCCGCCCCCTCCCCCGCCCGTGTCCGCGAGGCGGCCCGCACGGCCCACGCGGACGACTTCGTCCGCCGGCTGCCCCAGGGCTACGACACTCTCTGCGCCGAGGCCCCGCACTCGGGTGGCGAGGCCCAACGCCTGGGGCTGGCAAGGGCGTTCGCCCATGACGGCCGGCTGATGATCCTCGACGACGCCCTGTCGAGCCTGGACACGGTGACCGAGTCCCGTATCGCCGAGGCACTGCTGTCCCATGGCTCGGGCGGCACCCGGCTCCTGATCGCCCACCGGGCGGCGACGGCGGCACGGGCGGACGCGGTGGCGTGGCTGGACGGCGGCCGGGTGCGGGCGGTGGGGACGCACGCGCGGCTGTGGGAGGACGCGGGATACCGGGCGGTGTTCGGGGACGGGGGGCCGGGGTGACCGGCGTCCCCGACGCGCGCGCCCGGCGACACCCTCGCGCCGGCGCCGGTGTCCTCGCGCGCGGTCTGCGCTTCCTGCGCGCCCGCCGTCGGGTCGTCCTGCGGCTCGCCGGCTGGTCCGTGCTGGAGACCGGGCAGACCTTCCTCATCGGGTACGCCCCGGCCCGCGCCCTCGACCAGGGGTTTCTCGCCGGGCGGGCCGGGGCCGGGCTGGGCTGGCTCGCGGTGGCCGGGATCGGTGTGGTGCTCGGGGCGTACGGGACCGCCCGCGTGTACGGCGCGGTCGCCGCGCTGGTCGAACCCCTGCGGGACGGGCTCGTCGAGCGGGTGGTCCGGCGTGGGGTGCGGGAGGCCGACGGCGGGGCGCTCTCGGGGCTCACCCAGCAGGTGGAGATCGCCCGGGACACCTTCGCCGGTCTGGTCATGGTGTCGAGGTCGTTCGTGTTCACGGCGGTCGGCTCGCTGGTCGGGCTGTTCTCGCTGGCGCCGCTCCTGCTGCTGGTCGTCGGTCCCCCGCTGCTGGCCGGGGTCGCCCTCTTCGCGGCGACGCTGCGGCCGCTGGCCCGCCGGCAGGAGGCGTTCCTCATGGCCGACGAGTCGCTGGCCGACGGACTGGGCGCCGTCGGTCCCGGACTCAGGGACATCACCGCGACCGGCGCGGAGCAGCGGATCGCCGCCGACACCGGGCGCCTGGTCGACGCCGAGTTCCGCGCCGCCCGCTCCCTGGCCCGCTGGGGCGTCCTGCGCGTGGCGGCCCTCGCCGTCGGCGGACAGCTCCCGATCGTGCTGCTGCTCGCCGCCGCCCCCTGGCTCCTCGCCCACGGTGTCACCACGGGCGCTCTGGTCGGCGCGCTGGCCTATGTCACCCAGTCCCTCCTGCCGGCCCTGAGCAACCTGGTCCACGGCCTGGGCACCAGCGGGTCACGGCTGACGGTCGTACTGAGGCGGCTGGCTCCGGCCCCCGTCGGCGAACAGACCGGCGGGGCATCGCTCCCGGACGGCCCCGGGCACGACCGCCTGCCGGCACCCACGCGCCCCCTCCCGGCGAAGGACACCCCTCCCGCCCTGGCCCTCTCCTCCGTCACCTTCGCCTACGGTCCCACCGCCGCCCCCGTCGTCGAGGATCTCCACCTCACCCTCGCGCCCGGCGCCCACCTGGCCGTCGTCGGCCCCAGCGGCATCGGGAAGTCCACCCTGACCGCCCTTGTCGCGGGGCTTCTCACACCCCGGCACGGCGGCATCCGGGTCGACGGGGAGCCGGTGCCGTCGGCGGCGGCCGCGGCCCGGCGGGTGCTCATCCCGCAGGAGGCGTACGTGTTCACCGGGACCGTCGCCGAGAACCTGGTGCACTTCCGGCCGGACCCCGTGCCCGAGGCGGAGCTGCTCGCGGCGGCCGAGGCGGTCGGGCTCGGGCCGTTGCTGGAGCGGCTGGGCGGGCCGGACGCCGAGGTCGAGCCGGGGGCCCTGTCGGCAGGGGAACGGCAGCTGATCGCGCTGACCCGGGCCTATCTGTCGTACGCCCCGCTGGCCCTTCTCGACGAGGCGACCTGCCATCTCGACCCGCGGGCCGAGGAGCGCGCCGAACGGGCCTTCGCCCGACGGCCGGGCGGCACGCTGGTCGTCGTCGCGCATCGCATCAGCTCGGCACGGCGCGCGGACCGGGTGCTCGTGATGCACGGGACGGGGACGGCCCTCGCGACCCACGACGAGCTGCTGCGCGACTCGCCGCTGTACCGGGATCTGGTCGGCAGCTGGGCGCCCGTGGCACCGGGGCGGTCACAGCCAGCCCTCCCCCTGCGAGATGCGGATGGCGTCGATGCGGTTGCGGGCGCCGGTCTTGCGGGTGATGGCCGCCATGTAGTTGCGCACCGTCCCGTGCGACAGGTGCAGGCTTCCCGCGATCTCCGCGACGGAGGCACCCTCGGCGGCCAGGGTTAAGACGCTCAACTCGCGTCTTGTCAGCGGCATTTCGGCGGCCTTGAGGAAACCGAAGCCCAGCGAGTCGTCGACGAAACGTTCCCCCTCGGCGACCCGGCGGATGCCGCGGACGAGGTGTTCCGGCGAGCCCTCCTTGTCGACATAGCCGAGCGCTCCCGCCTCGACGGCCCGTTTCAGCAGCCCCGGCCGGTTCGCGGCGGCAAGCACCAGAAGCCTCGGCGGGGGCAGGCCCGGACTCCTCGAGCAGAGCTCGCCGAGCGGGGGGATGCCATAGGCCTCCGAGCACTCCAGGTCCGCCGCGCAGACATCGGGCCGCAGAGCCCGCACGCGTCCGGGCGCGCCACGCCACGGCGTGTCCTCGACCCGCAGATCGGGCTCACGGCGGAGCCACTCCGCCAGGACCGACCGCACCAGAGACTCGTCGTGCACCAGAACCACTCGGATCACTCCGCCACCTCAGCTCGCCCACTCCGGTTCGATGGTGTTGACGCGTGCCCCATTGTTGGCGCCTCTCATCGTTCATGGCCGCGAAGAACCGGCCATCGGGGTGCGCGGGGGCGCACGCGGGGCGCCCGTACGCCGCCGCGCGCATCGATCGGGGTGGCATGGTCGCGGGCCGCCGGGGTACCCGCGCTCTCTTCGACGGGGGTGGGTACACGTGTGCCCGTTCACGGCCGGGAAGGGGCCGTGCCGCCCCGCTCGCCGTGCGCGTCGGGCCGCCAGGGGGCAGATTTGGTCCTTGGGACCCCTTGGGAACCCGTCGCGCGGCTGTGCGAGGAGGTGGTCGGCGTGTCCGGCGGGCATATGTCGGCCCACCCGCCCGGGACCGCGAGGACCCGGGTGGGGCGCCCACTGCTGTCGCTGGCCCTGGCCTCGATGATGGAGGAGGTGCACGCGCACTCCGGTGCCGTGTATCTGCTGGCGCCCGACGAGTCCGTCCTGGAGATGGCCGTGATGGCGGGGCTGCCGAGGGCCTTCGCGGCGCCCTGGGAGCGGGTGGGGCTGAGCGCGCCGATCCCGGTCGCCGAGGCGGTGCGGCAGCGGCGGCTGGTGTGGGTGGGCGGCGAGGAGGACATGGCGCGCAACTATCCGCGCATCGCCGTGGTGCTGCCGTATCCCTTCGCGCTGGCGGCGCTGCCGGTGGCGACCTCGTCCACGGCCTACGGCGCCGTCTTCGTGACCTGGCCCGGCTCGCATCCGCCCGAGCTGTCGGAGCGGGAGCGCGGCCAGCTGACGGCGGCCTGCGACCGGCTGGCGCTACGGCTGGAGCGGGCCATGGAGGACAGCCGTCCGCTGCCGTACGAGCCGGATCTGCTGGCGGCGCCCACCGTGGGCGGGCCGGCCGGCACGCTCGGCACGGTGGAGGCGGCGCGGATGGTGGCCCGGCTGCCGTACGGGCTGTGCTCGCTGGATCTGAACGGGCGGGTCACCTTCGCCAACGCGGCGGCGGTCGAACTGATCGGCGTCCGCGCGGGCGAGCTGCTCGGGGCCCAGTTGTGGGCGTCGGTGCCGTGGCTCAACGACCCGGCGTACGAGGACCGCTACCGGGCCGCGCTGATCAGTCAGCACACCACGTCGTTCGTGGCGCTGCGGCCGCCCGGGGACTGGCTGTCGTTCCGGCTGTATCCCAGCACGACGGGGCTGAGTGTGCGGGTGACCAGGGCGCGGGCGGTGGCGGAGATGAACCGGGCCGGGCCGCAGCCGGGTGACGCGCCGTCCCGGCTGGTGACCATCTCGCAGGTGCTGAGCCTGTCCGGGGCGCTCACCGAGGCGGTCGGCGTGCAGGACGTGGTGCAGCTGGTCGCGGACGAGATCGGCCCGGCCGTGGGAGCCCAGGCGCTGGTGATGCTCGGTTCACGGGCGGGGCGGCTGCATGTGCTCGGGCACCGGGGTTATCCGGACGCGCAGGACGTGGAGCGGTTCGACGGGTTGCCGCTGTCCGAACGGACGCCGGGCACGCATGCGTTGAACACCGGGGTGCCCGCGTTCTTCGAGTCGCGGCAGCAGCTGGAGCGGCTGTACCCGTCCCTGCACCCGACCCCCGACGGCTACGCGGCATGGGCGTATCTGCCGTTGATCGCCTCGGGACGGCCGGTGGGCACCTGTGTGCTGGCCTACGCCGAACCCCATCCCTTCCCCGCGGACGAGCGGGCGGTGCTGACGAGCCTGTGCGCGCTGATCGCCCAGGCCATGGAACGGGCGCTGCTCTACGACGCCAAGCACCAGCTCGCCCACGGTCTGCAGGCGGCGCTGCTGCCCGCCTCGCTGGCGGCGCTGCCCGGGGTCGAGGCGGCCTCGCGCTATCTGCCGGCCACGCAGGGCATGGAGATCGGCGGGGACTTCTACGACCTGGTGCCGACCGCGGGCGGGGCGGCGGCGGTGATCGGGGACGTGCAGGGCCACAATGTGACGGCGGCCGGGCTGATGGGGCAGATCCGTACGGCGGTACGCGCGTACACGACCGTGGGGCAGCCACCCGAGGAGGTCATGCGCAGCACCAACCGGCTGCTGATCGACCTCGGCACCGACCTGTTCGCGAGCTGTCTGTATCTGCGGCTCGATCCGGCGCACGGACGGGCCGTGATGGCCCGGGCGGGTCATCCACCGCCCCTGCTGCGACGGCCCGACGGGAAGGTACGGGTCCTGGACCTGGCGGGCGGTCCGCTGCTCGGCATCGACGCGTCCGCCGCCTATCCGACGACCGAGGTGGAACTCGGCCCCGGCGCGGTGCTCGCGCTCTACACCGACGGCCTGATCGAGTCACCCGGCGTCGACATCGAGGACGCCCTCACGGACCTCGGCGAACGGCTCACCCAGAACGGGGAACTCCCCCTCGACGAACTGGCCGACCGCCTGGTCCGCGACAGCGCGACGACTCCCGAACGCATCGACGACGTGGCACTGCTGCTGCTTGCGGGGGTGTCGTGCGCGCCGGTGGTGGGCTCGGGGGTGCGGGTTTGGGGCGCGTGTACGGGGGTGTCGTGCGC
>NZ_JBEXCS010000157.1:0-12444 GCF_040605395.1 Streptomyces sp. NPDC005648
TCTCTGGGCTCGACACCACAGGGATCTACCAGGGGTCCCGTCCTCTCGTTCATCGACTTGACAAAGCGCCGGACGTCATAAAGCAACGGTGTTGCCCGCAGAGGGTCAGGGCGATCACCGTGGGCGGTACGCCGAGCCCCACGAACGGGACGAGCAGACCGATCACGGCGAGCGAGGGAATGGCCAGAAGGGTCGAGGTGGTCGTCGTGGCCAGGTTCCCGGCCCACTCGCTCCGACAGGTCGCCACCCCGATCAGCACGCCCAGCACGGTCGCGACGACCAGGCACCGGAGCACGGTGCTCGCGTGCTGGCAGGCGTCCGTGAGCAGTTGCTGACGGCGGCTGCCCAGGTACTCCCAGAAGTTCATGTGCTCACCCCGGGGCGTCGGCCGGATCGGGCGTCGGTCAGGTCCTCTCCTCGTCCGCCGCCGCCTGCTCCACCAGCGGGATGATCCGCAGCGGAACGGGGTTCTCCATTACGATCGCGGTGGCGGCCCGGACAATGCCATCAAAACCGACGACCAGGTCGATGACCCGCTGGAGATCGGCGTTGGAGCGGGCCACCAGCCGGCACAGCATGTCGCCGCTGCCGGTGGTCGTGTGCAGCTCCAGCACCTCCGGCACGGTCGCCAAGTGCGCCCGTACGTCCGCCCCTTGGCCCTGCCGGATCTGCAGCGTGGCGAACGCCGTCACCGGGTAGCCGAGCGCCGCCGGGTCCACCTGCGGACCGAAGCCCCGGATGACGCCATTCGACTGAAGGCGGTCCAGCCGCGCCTGCGCCGTCCCACGCGCCACCCCCAGCCGCCGGGACATCTCCAGCACCCCGATCCTCGGCTCCCGTGCCAGCAGCACGAGGATCCGTCCGTCCAGATGGTCGATCGCCACAGCAGCCTCCCGAGCCGATGGTCATCCTGTACAGGAATGCCGTAGAAACGCATACTCCACTGAACGGATTGTCCAGCGAATACGCGGACTGTTGCGCACCTTGCCAGCCTGGGATCAGGCTGCGGCTATGACGCAGACCACAGACCACACTCCCGACACCGCCCGGCAGGCCGACCCCTTCCCGGTCAAGGGAATGGACGCGGTCGTCTTCGCCGTGGGCAACGCCAAGCAGGCGGCGCACTACTACTCCACCGCCTTCGGCATGCGGCTGGTCGCCTACGCCGGGCCGGAGAACGGCAGCCGCGAGACCGCGAGCTATGTGCTCGAAAACGGTTCCGCCCGGTTCGTCCTCACCTCGGTCATCAAGCCCGCCACCACCTGGGGCCACTTCCTCGCCCAGCATGTGGCCGAGCACGGCGACGGTGTCGTCGACCTCGCCATCGAGGTCCCGGACGCCCGCCGCGCGTACGCCTACGCGATCGAGCACGGCGCCCGCTCGGTGGCCGAGCCGTACGAGCTCAAGGACGAGCACGGCACCGTCGTACTCGCCGCGATCGCCACATACGGCGAGACCCGCCACACGCTCGTCGACCGCAGCGGCTACGAGGGCCCCTACCTGCCCGGCTTCACGGCGGCGTCGCCCATCGTCGAGCCGCCCGCCCACCGCACCTTCCAGGCCGTCGACCACTGCGTGGGCAACGTCGAGCTCGGCCGGATGGACGAGTGGGTCGGTTTCTACAACAAGGTCATGGGCTTCACGAACATGAAGGAGTTCGTGGGCGACGACATCGCGACCGAGTACAGCGCGCTGATGTCCAAGGTGGTCGCCGACGGCACGCTCAAGGTCAAGTTCCCGATCAACGAGCCCGCCCTCGCCAAGAAGAAGTCCCAGATCGACGAGTACCTGGAGTTCTACGGCGGCGCGGGCGTCCAGCACATCGCGCTCAACACGAACGACATCGTGCAGACCGTACGGACCATGCGCGCGGCCGGCGTCGAGTTCCTCAACACCCCGGACTCCTACTACGACACCCTCGGCGAGTGGGTCGGCGACACCCGCGTCCCGATCGACACGCTCAGGGAACTGAAGATCCTCGCCGACCGCGACGAGGACGGCTATCTGCTGCAGATCTTCACCAAGCCGGTCCAGGACCGTCCGACCGTCTTCTTCGAACTGATCGAGCGGCACGGCTCGATGGGCTTCGGCAAGGGCAACTTCAAGGCACTCTTCGAGGCGATCGAGCGGGAGCAGGCCAAGCGCGGAAACCTGTGAGCATGCCGTGGCCGCCCCGGTCGCCGTAGGCTGAGCGCATGGCGAGGATCAACGACGTGGGCGGCACCCAGGGGTTCGGTCCGATCGACACCACCGACGACGCCGAACCCTTCCACGCGGACTGGGAGGCACGGGTCGTGGGGCTGTTCAACGCCCTGCGCGGACAAGGGATCTTCAACACCAACGAGTTCCGGGACGCGATCGAGTCGATGCCGCCGAGGCAGTACCTGTCGACGTCGTACTACGAGCGCTGGTTCCTCGCCATCTGCGTGCTGCTGGAGCGCAAGGGCGTGCTGACGCCGGGTGAGCTGGAGGGGCTCGGTGGTCCCGGTGGTCTCGATGGCTGAGGACCGCTTCCCGCCCGGCACCCGCGTCCGCACCTTCCCCCACGACCCGCCGCACCACACCCGTCTGCCGCGGTACGCCCGCGGCAAACGGGGCGTCGTGGTCGAGCCGGAGGGCCCGGCCGAACTGGCCGACCTCAGCGCGCAGGGACGCGCGGACGCCCCCGTCGAGCAGATCTACGCCGTCCGGTTCGCGGCCCGCGACCTGTGGGGCGAGGGCGACCACCACGTCGTACTGGATCTGTGGGAAAGCTATCTGGAAGAGGACCCTGCCGATGAGCGGTGACCACTCCGACGCGGCGGTGGCCCGTCGCGTACGGCATCTGGAGACCCTGCTGGAGGAGAAGGGCGTCCTCTCCGGCGCCCAGCTCGACGAGATCATCGACGCCTCCCTGTCCGGGGCGTCGCCGGCGAACGGGGCGCGGGTCGTCGCCCGGGCCTGGCTGGACGCCGGGTTCAGGGCCCGGCTGCTGGCGGACGGCACGTCGGCGGTCCGTGAACTCGGCTTCATGGAAGGCTCGTACCAGCGTCTGAGGGTCGTCGAGAACACCGACTCGGTGCACAACGTCATCGTCTGCACCCTCTGCTCCTGCTACCCGCTCCGCCTCCTCGGCCCGTCCCCCAGCTGGTACAAGTCGGAGGCCTACCGCTCCCGCGTGGTCCGCGAACCCCGTGCCGTACTCGCCGAGTTCGGGCTCGACCTGCCCGCCGGCACGGAGATCACCGTCTGGGACTCCAGCGCCGAGACCCGCTACATGGTCCTGCCGCGCAGGCCCGAGGGGACCGAGGAGCTGGGGGAGGAGCGCCTGGCGGCCCTGGTCACCCGCAACGCGCTGATCGGGACGGCGGCGGTATGACGAAGGCCTTCCGGACCGGCGCCGTCCAGACCGGATGCCTCCGGACCGGCGCCTTCTAGTCCGGCGCCTTCTGGTCATCCCCCTTCGCGTCCGGCGCGTTCTCGTCCCCCGCCTCCTCGTCCGGCACCGCCACGTCCGGCGGCTCGCCCAGGGCCGCCAGCGCCGCCCGGGCCTCGCGCACCCCCAGCGGCGAGAAGTACGGATTGATCCGCAACGCCTCCTGAAGGTGCCGCCGCGCCGGCCCGTCCTGCCGCAACTCCCGCTCGATCATGCCCAGGTGATACATGTACGGCGCGCTGCGCACCGCACCCCCGTGCACCCGATCCGTCGCCACCGAGGCGAACCGCAGCGCCTCCTTGTCGTCCCCGGCCCGGTGCAGCGCCCACCCCAGCGCGTCGGCCACCTCGACACCGGGCTGCCGCTGCCACTCGGCCCGCAACCGCCGTACGGCCGCCGCCGGATACCCGTGGTCCGCCTCGTAGATCCCCAGCACCAGCTCGTCGTCCACGCCCCCGGCCATGTCCTGTCCGACCCGGGTCCGCAGCACGTCGTACTCCGCCCGCGCCGCGTCCCGCATCCCCAGCGACTCGTACAACTCGCCCAGCTCCAGGGCGTACTGCGGACACGGCTGCCGGGCGAGGGCCATCTGGTACGCGGTCAGCGCCTCCGTCGTGCGGCCCATCGCGGCCAGCGTCCGCCCCTGCCCGGCCTGCGCGGCCCGCTGGTCGGGGTCGAGCCGTACGGCCTCCTGGAAGCGCCGTAGCGCGTCCTCCAGCTCGCCCCGCTCCCAGGCCAGCTGACCGGCCCGCTCCAGCCACGCGGCCTGCTCGGCGGGGGTCGAGGCGCCGGCCGCGGCGTCGTAGATCGCGGCCGCCGCGTCCTCCCGCCGGCCCCGGTCGCGGTAGACGGCCGCGGCCCGCGCCCGCACCGCCGGCCCGCCGTGCAGCTCCAGCAGCCGGTCCAGCGTCCGCGTGGTCGCCTTGTAGTCACCGAGGCCGGTGTACGCGTCGATGAGCAGCGGATACGTCGTCCACCGCCCCGGCTCCGCCTTCAACGCGGCCTCGCCCCAGGTCCGGGCGGCCCGGAAGTCCCGCCGGGCGTTCGCCAGCGCCGCCATCCCGTCGAGCGCCGCCGCGTTCCGGTCCTTCCGCACGCTCAGGGAGGTCCGCAGCGCGCGCTCGGCGAGCGGATAGTTCGCCGCGTCGGCGGTCCGCCGCCCCTGCTCCACATACGCCGCCCCGAGCACCGCCCATGACACCGCGTCCTTGGGACGGGCCCGCACCCGTGCCTCCCGCTCCCCGATGAGCGCCCCCAGATCGGGCAACCCGGCCGGCACCCCCGCGACGACGGCCGTCAACGCCTGGCTCCCCGACGCCGGAGCGACGCGCACGGGCACCGCCCGCTCCCAGGGCCACCACGCGAGGGCTCCGCCGAGCACGACGGACCCCGCCAGAGCACAGATCAGCAGCCGTCGGCCGACACGCGGACGCCGTTCCTCCTCATGCGTCTCCATGCCGCTCACCATGAGCCAATACGACGACCACACCCGGCATACGCCCGCCGCCGTGGACGGGGTTCACACCGATGGCCCCGGGTGCGAACCTGTGATCATGAGCCGTATCGAAGCCCCTCGCGACGAAGCCACCGGGAACCTCGTCGACCGGCTCCTGGCCGGTCTGCCCGCCGAGGCCGTCCTGACCGATCCGGACGTCACCCTCTCCTACGCCAACGACATGGCCGGCTTCTGCCCGGCCGGCACCCCGGCCGTCGTGGTGCTGCCCCGGACCGTCGAGCAGGTCCAGCACGTGATGCGTATCGCCACCGAACTGCGCGTCCCGGTCGTGCCGCAGGGCGCCCGCACCGGCCTCTCCGGCGGAGCCAACGCCTCCGAGGGCTGCATCGTCCTGAGTCTGACGAAGATGGACCGGATCCTGGAGATCAGTCCCGTCGACAGGATCGCGGTCGTCGAGCCCGGCGTCATCAACGCGACCCTCTCCCGCGCCGTCAACGAGCACGGCCTCTACTACCCGCCGGACCCCTCCAGCTGGGAGATGTGCACGATCGGCGGCAACATCGGCACCGCCTCCGGCGGCCTGTGCTGCGTGAAGTACGGGGTGACGGCGGAGTACGTACTCGGGCTCGACGTCGTCCTCGCCGACGGCCGTCTGATGTCCACCGGCCGCCGTACCGCCAAGGGCGTGGCCGGTTACGACCTTACCCGTCTGTTCGTCGGCTCCGAGGGCTCCCTCGGGATCGTCGTACGGGCGATCCTGGCGCTGCGCCCCCAGCCGCCCCAGCAGCTGGTGCTGGCCGCCGAGTTCGCGTCCGCGGCCGCCGCCTGTGACGCGGTGTGCCGGATCATGGCGGGCGGCCACGTCCCGTCGCTGCTCGAACTCATGGACCGTACGACGGTCAGGGCGGTCAACGACCTCGCGCACATGGGGCTGCCGGAGACCACCGAGGCCCTGCTCCTCGCCGCCTTCGACACCCCGGACCCCGCCGCCGACCTCGCCGCCGTCGGCGCGCTGTGCGAGGCCGCCGGCGCGACCCAGGTCGTCCCCGCCGACGACTTCGCCGAGTCCGAACTGCTCCTCCAGGCGCGGCGGCTCTCGCTGACCGCGCTGGAGGCGGTGAAGGGCACGACGATGATCGACGACGTGTGCGTGCCCCGGTCCAAGCTCGGCGAGATGCTGGAGGGCATCGAGCGGATCGCCGAGAAGTTCCAGCTGACCATCGGCGTCTGCGCGCACGCCGGTGACGGCAACACGCACCCCACCGTCTGCTTCGACGCCGCCGACCCCGACGAGTCCCGGCGCGCCCGTGAGTCCTTCGACGAGATCATGGCCCTGGGGCTGGAGCTCGGCGGCACGATCACCGGCGAGCACGGCGTGGGCGTACTGAAGAAGGAGTGGCTGGCGCGCGAGATCGGGCCGGTCGGCCTCGAGATGCAGCGGCAGATCAAGCGGGTCTTCGATCCGCTGGACCTCCTCAACCCCGGCAAGCTCTTCTGACCTTTCCGCGGGTGGGCTCACTGGGCGAGCAGCTGGTCGAGCGCGTCGTCGATCCCGAGCTGCTCGCCCTCGGTCCCCGGGGGCACCACCCGCAGCGTCCGCTCCAGCCAGGCGGAGACCTGGACGGAGGGTGCTTCCAGGAGCGCGTCCCCGTCGGGAGAGCTGAGCGCCATCAGGACGACACTGCGCCCGTCCGTCTTGGTCGGCCACACCCGCACATCACCGTGCCCGCACGGCCGGAACACCCCCTCCACCAGCAGTTCTCGGGCGAACGTCCAGTTCACGGGGTGCTCGGAGTTGATGTGGAAGCTGATGTGGACGGCGTACGGGTCGTCGGTGCGGTAGCTCAGCCTGGCCGGCACCGGGATGCCGCGCTCCGGCGACAGGATCAGCTTGAGCTCCAACTCGCGTTCCACGACGGTGTAGTGCATGACGTGCGCTTCCTCTCTCGGGCAGCTGTACGGGGTCCGGTGGGCGGGCCCGTACCTGGGAGAGAGGCGTGGGGGCGCAACCATTACGCGGGTTCCGAGAGATTTTTTTCCGAACCCGTGAAGGGCGTGCGCAAGGTTGCTCAGAAAGGGGTGGGTCCAGCGGGACCGGCGGTGCCGCTTGCGCCGGTCTGATAGATGTGGAGGCCCCCATATTCACCCGCGAGCAGATACGGGACGACGGACATGAGCGCCCCAACCCCGGCCCCCGGCGACGACCGGCCCCGCGAAGGGTATTACCCGGATCCATCCATTCCTGGATATGTCCGGTACTGGAACGGTGCCGCCTGGGTACCGGGCACCAGCCGCCCGGCCCCGTCGGACGGCGAGCCGCTCGCGTCGCCGTCCGGCTCCACGCCGGCCACGCCCTCCGTGGAGGAGACGGGCCCGCACTTCTTCGACGAGGACCCCGAGCCGCAGCGCTCCGAACCGGCGTCCGCGTGGGGGGCCGACCGTTCCCATCAGTCCGGCTTCGGCGGCGACCAGGACCGCCGTGTCTCCTGGGGTGCCGACCCCAGGATCCCGTCCGACACCACCAGCACGGACGGCACCGCGACGATCCCGCCGGCGGCCCGGGACACCTCCGACACGGACGCACCGGGCACGTTCGTGTTCCGCCGCGTCACGGAGGGACAAGGGGGAGCGGCGCACGGAGCGGGCACCGCGGGCGGCTTCGGCGGTTCGGCGCCTCAGGGGGCCTCGGGCGGGGGTGCCGGTCACTCCGACGCCCCCGGCATCCCTGGGCCGGGCCCCGCCGCCGACGAGGGCACCATGACTTTCCGTGCGGTCTCCCAGCGCACGGGGCGCCAGGGTGGGGCGCAGGGCGGGGGCACGGGGGCGCCCGCGAGCGGCGGCGCGCAGACGTCTTCCCCCGCCGGTGCCTCCGGTGGCCCGGCGTTCAGCCCCAAGGGCTCGGCCCCCGCGCCCGACGCCCCCGGCTTCGGCGCGGGCAAGGCCGCGGCAGAGCGCGCCGCGAACGCGCAGAACGCCGGGGCTCAGGCCGCCGGTGCGCAGGGCGTCGGCGCCCAAGGTGGCCAGGGTGTCGGCGCCCCGGCCGCTGGCGCGCACGCCCAGGGTGTCGCCCCCGCCGCGCTCTCCGGTCCGCAGCAGGCTTCCCGCCCGCAGTCCTCCCCGCAGCGGAACGTCCCGCAGTCCTCCCCGACGGTGCCGCCCCAGGCCGGCGCCCCCCAGCCCGTACCCGTGGGTCAGGCCTCCGCCCCCATGGCGGGCGGTGCCGGTGGCGGGCAGTCCTCGTGGGCGCAGCAGGTGCACCGGCTCGCGGGGGCCGACGACGATCAGCCGGTCGCCCCCTGGAAGCCGCCGGTCGAGGACATCTTCCAGGCGGCCGCGAGGCGCCAGGCCGCCGCCCGTCCGGCCGGGCTCGGCAAGCGCCTCGCCGCCCGGCTGCTGGACACCCTCGTCGTCGGCGCCATCACCGCCGTGGCCGCCGTACCGCTCGGCACCAAGGCGGTCGACCACATCAACGGCAAGATCGACGAGGCCAAGCTCAGCGGCCGCACCGTCACGGTCTGGCTGCTCGACGGCACGACCTCGGTCTACTTCGGCATCGTCCTGGCCGTCCTGCTGATCGCCGGTGTCCTCTACGAGGCCCTGCCCACCGCCAAGTGGGGCCGCACCCTCGGCAAGAAGCTGCTCGGCCTGGAGGTCCGGGACATCGAGGGCCATGAGCCGCCCACCTTCGGCGGTGCCGTGCGCCGCTGGCTCGTCTACAGCGTGCCCGGGTTGCTCGGCATCGGTCTGGTCGGTGTCCTGTGGTGTCTGTTCGACCGCCCGTGGCACCAGTGCTGGCACGACAAGGCGGCGCGGACGTTCGTAGCGGGATGACCGTCTACGGCGCGTACGGCGTCGGCACCATCTGATTCGGTACTCCGGACGGCCGTCCGCCGGATGCGGAGCCGGGGGGTTCGCGGTCCACTCGGGCCATGAGCAGCGAACCGCCCCCCGGCGACGGACGGCCGCCGGAAGACGATCCGTTCAGGAAGCAGTCGCCCCACGGCGGCCAGCAGCCCCCGTCCGGCGAGCAGCCGCCCCCACCGGGTGGGCAGCCGCCCCCCTACGGCGGCACGCCTCCCTATGGCGGCACCCCCTACCCCAACGACCCCCTCGCCGGTATGCCCCCGCTCGCCGACAGCGGCAAGCGCACCCTGGCCAGGATTCTCGACATGATCCTCGTCGGCATCGTCGTATGGCTGATCACCTGGCCGCTGAACGCGCACGAGTACACCGTGAACAGCGACAAGATCGAGGCCGGCAAGTCCTTCCTGCAGTCCCTGATCGCGGCCCTGCTCTACATCGGCTACGACACCTTCATGACCAGCAGATCGGGTCAGACGCTCGGCAAGAGGCTGCTGAACATGCGCGTGGCCAACCTCGACAACGGCGCCACGCCCTCGGTGCAGACGTCGCTGGCCCGAGCCGCGGTGCTCTGGATCCCGTTCGCGTTCTGCTGCTTCTGCGTCTGGACCGCGATCTCGGGCGGCTGGAGCTACTTCGACCGGCCCTACAAGCAGGGCCTGCACGACAAGGCGGCGAAGACGGTGGTGGTCAGCACCAACTGAGCCGCCGCCGCGCGCACCTCACGCGGCAGTCGAGGAGCCCGTCGCCGCCACCGGCACGGGCTCTTCCGCCGTCTGCTCCTGCGGCTGCCGGGTCTGCTCGTGCGCGGGCTTCCGCACCGCGACGACCCGCGCCCGGGGCAGCGGAACCGTCATGGCGACGAGGAGGCCGAGGGCGAGCGCCGAGACGGAGATGATCGCGATCCCCACGCCGGAACTCGTCTGTGACAGCAGCAGCATGGCGAGCGTGGAGAAGATCACGGTGCAGGAACCGTAGGTCAGCTGTGCGGCAGTCGGACGAGGCATGGCAATCGTGTCCTCGGAAGTGGGGGTCCACGGGGGTGTCGGCCTGGCTTTCCGCCGAATTCGGGCGTTCCGCCTGTCGACTCTAATCGCGTGCATGCCCGAGTGGAACGAACAGTAAGCGTGACCTAACCAACACGGCCGGTGCACGGGGGGCGCACGGAGTCATGGCGTCCAGCACGTGGACGGCGCAACGCGCCCTAGCCTAATTGTTATGTACAAGTCAAGATCTGTTTTTTCTTACCAACCTCTAGTCAAATTGCGTCACTTGACTTACCACCGTGACCACGAGGAACTCAAGTGACCCTTAGACATTGGACGTTCAGAGCCGGTGCGGTCGGTGTCGCGCTCGCGGCGGCGACCGCCACGTTCTCGACGTTCGCCGTGGCGCAGGCCGCCGACAGCGCCCAGTCCGCCACCGTGGACCGCCATGACCCCGCGGCGGCCTCCGGCAATCAGGAGCACGACCTCGACGGTCCGCTCTCCAAGACGCAGGCGGCCCAGCGCCAGGAGGCGTTGAGCCAGGTCATAGCCGGCACGTCCCAGGTCCACGACCGGGACGGGTCTCAGGTCGTCCAGCTCAAGAGCAGGAAGGGCGACAGCAAGTACGTCGAGCTCGGCCGGGAGAAGACCGACAGGATCTTCACCATCCTGGTCGAGTTCGGGGACCGGATCGACCCCCGGTACAACGGCACGGCCGGCCCGCTGCACAACCAGATAGCCGAGCCCGACCGCGCCAAGGACAACTCCACGGCCTGGCAGGCGGATTACAACCAGGCCCACTTCCAGGACCTCTACTTCGGCACCGGCAAGAACACCGAGTCGCTGAAGAAGTACTACGAGAAGCAGTCCTCGGGCCGCTACTCGGTCGACGGCGAGGTCACCGACTGGGTCAAGGTCCCCTACAACGAGGCCCGTTACGGCTCCAACAAGGCCTCCACCGGCGCCTGGTACGCGGTCCAGGACGGCGTCAACGCCTGGGTCGCCCAGCGCGAGGCGGCCGGCGACACCGCAGCGGAGATCAAGGCGGAACTGGCCGAGTTCGACCAGTGGGACCGCTACGACTACGACGGCGACGGCGACTTCAACGAGCCCGACGGCTACATCGACCACTTCCAGATCGTGCACGCCGGCGAGGACGAGTCCGCGGGCGGCGGCGCCCAGGGCACCGACGCGATCTGGGCGCACCGCTGGTACGCCTTCGGCACCGACGCCGGCGCCACCGGCCCGGACGCCAACAAGCTCGGCGGCACCCAGATCGGCGACACCGGCATCTGGGTCGGCGACTACACCATCCAGCCGGAGAACGGCGGCCTGGGCGTCTACGCCCACGAGTACGGCCACGACCTCGGCCTGCCGGACGAGTACGACACCAACGGCGGCGAGAACTCCACCGGTTTCTGGACCCTGATGTCCTCCGGTTCCTGGCTCGGCACCGGCAAGCAGGCCATCGGCGATCTGCCGGGCGACCTGAACGCCTGGGACAAGCTCCAGCTGGGCTGGCTCGACTACGACACGGCGAAGGCCGCGACCAGGTCGAAGCACAAGCTGGGCGTCGCCGAGTACAACACCAAGGACAAGCAGGCCCTGGTGGTCACCCTGCCCGACAAGGCGGTCACCACCGAGGTGGTCACCCCGGCGCAGGGCTCGGCCCAGTGGTGGAGCGGCAGCGGCGACGACCTCAAGAACACGCTCACCCGTGAAGTCGACCTCACCGGAAAGAAGTCGGCCGCCCTCACGCTCGACGGCTGGTACGACATCGAGGCGAACTACGACTACCTCTACACCGAGGTGTCGACCGACGGCGGCGCCAACTGGACCGTCCTGGACGGCACGGTGGACGGCCAGGCCGTCCCGCGCGACGGCAGCGGCAAGCCCGCGCTGACCGGCACGGTGGACGCCTACAAGAAGCTGTCGTACCCGCTGGACGCCTACGCCGGACAGAAGATCCAGCTCCGCTTCCGCTACCAGACCGACGGCGGTGTGGCCCTCAAGGGCTTCGCGGCCGACGAGATCACGGTCACCGCCGACGGCACGGCGCTGTTCTCCGACAACGCGGAGGCGGCGGACGCCGCTTGGACCGCGAGGGGCTTCTCCCGCATCGGCGCGTCCTTCACCAAGGACTACAAGCAGTACTACATCGCCGAGAACCGCCAGTACGTGTCGTACGACAGGACCCTCAAGGTCGGCCCGTACAACTTCGGCTTCTCGACGACCCGTCCGGACTGGGTGGAGCACTACCCGTACCAGAACGGCCTGTTGATCTGGAAGTGGGACCTCTCCGAGGCGGACGACAACACCAGCGTCCACCCCGGCACCGGTCTGATCCTCCCGGTCGACTCGCACCCGACCCCGCTCAAGTGGTCCGACGGCACGCTGATGCGCAACCGTGTCCAGGCCTACGACTCGCCGTTCGGCTTCTTCCCGACGGACGGCATCACCCTCCACAAGGCGGACGTCGCGACGAAGATCGGATGGGCGCCGGGGGTGCCGGTCTTCAACGACCGCACCAGCACCTACTACGACGCGTCGAACCCGGCGGCGGGCGTCAAGATCACTGACACCAACACCAAGATCAGGATCGTCCAGGAGGCCCTCGACGGCTCGACGATCAGGCTCGAGGTGGGCCCCGCGGCGAAGTAGTCGGTATTTACGCAGGTCAGCAGCGCAGCGCGCCTTCGGCGCGCGCCGGGGGCGTGGTAAATCCC
>NZ_JBEXCS010000158.1:0-12432 GCF_040605395.1 Streptomyces sp. NPDC005648
GAAGGAGTTCGTACCGAAGCCGGAGCCCGCGACGGGGGCGGCTCGCCGGGCGGTGAAGGTCCTGGTCTCGGCGTCCCGCACGGGCGCCTTCTGGCAGGAGCGTGCCGCCGGCGCCTGTGAGGGGGCGTCCGGTGCACAGCAGATCATCGCCGAGGGGCCGGACGGGGAGTGGGTCGGCACTCTCACCGTCCTGGTCGAGGAGGCCGGGTCCACGGACTGGGCGGGTTTTCCGGTCGAGCGGAAGCAGGGGCATGTCGTAGGAGTGTTCGTGCGGCCCGAGCACCGGGGGATCGGGCTTACCGAGGTGCTGTTCGACGCCGGTCTGGAGTGGGCCTGGGCGCAGGGCGCCGAGCGGGTGCGGCTCATCGTGCATGAGGACAATGGGCGGGCGCAGGCCTTCTACCGCAGAGCGGGGTTCACCCCGACGGGAACCCTCGTACCGCTGGGGAACGACTCGGAGGACCTCGAGTTGGAGTTCGCTCTGGAGCGGGACTAGACCCGGACTAGACCGGCAGTTCGTCGTGCGGCCAGCGGGCCCTGCCCTGTTCCCGGGAGCGGAGCAGGGCCAGGGTCGGCAGGCCTCGTTCCGTTCCGGTGGCCAGCAGCTCGGGGAGCTGGGGCAGCGGGGCCACGGCGGCGATGTCGTCGAGGACGAGCGTCAGTGGTGGGTCGAGGCGACCGGAGGATGACCGTTCGGCCATGCGCCGGCCGCGCTCGACCACGCTTGAGACGAGGGCCGTCAGGAGGGGCATCGCGCCTGGGTTGGTCCTGGGGTCCTCGATGGATTCCCCCACCACATAAAGGGTTCCCCCTTCGTCGACGAAGGAATCCAAGGTGAGCGCATCCGTTCGGTTGGGAGTGCAGGCCTCGCGGACGTTGACCGTGAAGAGGGCCGAGAGGGCGCGGCTCGTCAGCTCCTGGGCCATGTCACGGCGTTCGGGGTGGGCGGTGAGGGCGGCCTCGAGCTCGCCCGCGGAGCCGGGGGAGGCCTTGGGGTTCGTACGGAGGACGCGGACCGCGTCCTGGATCTGGCTGCCCTGGGTCCAGCGGTGGACATGGCGGATGGTGCGGCCGTCGATCGCGGCGGCGTGGAGATAGGTCCGCAGGAGCGTTTCCGCGGTGGCCGAGAGGGTCTCGTCCAGCTTGGCCGTGGGGCGGATGGGGGCGAGGAGGGCCGCGGCTCTGGAGGTCGCGGTCTGCTTGTCCTCGCAGCCGGACGTCGGGGACCAGTGGAGACGGGCCGGGGTGTCGCAGAGGTGTGTGGGGTCGTAGAGGAGGATCGGGCCCAGTTTGGAGCGGGCGTCCTTGGTGTCCGACCAGACCGCCGGGTTGGAGGTGACCACGACGACGGGGCCCTCCGCGTCGCGGACGGCCTGGGTCGCGGTGGTCCGGCGGGTCGCGGGGGAGCCGTAGTGCAGGACGGCCGTCTGGAAGCGGTCCGGTTCGGCGGTCGGCTGGGCGGGGGCGGGGGCGGGTTCGGTCCGCGGTACCGGTACCTCGTGGGGGACCGGGGGCTCGTAGACCTCTGTGGGCCGTGGTGTCGGGTCGGGTTGCGGGGTTGTGGCGCCCGCCGTGGCCTTCTCGATGGCCGCCGCTCGTTCAAGGCGGCGTCGCAGCCGCTGGGCCCGCCAGCGGGCGAAGGTCCCCATGACGAACACGGTCAGCACGACCAGGACCATCAGCTGTCCGATGAACAGGCCCCAGAACAGCCCGTACCCGGAGAGCTGTGCGGGCGGGGTGTTCGGCCAGGCGCCGGTGAGGTCGTGGGGTTGCCCGATGAGCTGGCGCATGGCCCCGGGGGTGTGGGTGAAGGTCACCCCCTTCGGCCAGGCGCCCTTGGAGAACAGGCCCGCCAGGCCCGTCGCCGACCACACCAGCAGGGTCATGCCGAGGAGGAAGGCGAGTATGCCGATCAACAGCCCGTCCGGGATGCCGCCCTGTCCTCCCTCCCGATCGTCCCGTCGAGGCCGTCGGTCGTCCGGTCTCACCACGTCCGCCTCCCGCTATGCCACCGTCGATTCGGACGTGCCGTCGAAGTCGCTCAGGTGCTGTTCCACGAAGGCCGCCGCCCGTTCCTCCGCCTCCAGCTCGGCGGCGCGCAGGGCGTCGTCGGCCAGTTCGCGGTCGGCGGACGACTCCGTCATCGCGCGGTCGGTGAAGACCAGCGGGCGTTCCGTCTCGGTGATCAGGTGTTTGACGACCTGGACGTTGCCGTTGACGTCCCAGACGGCGATGCCCGGGGTGAGGGTCGGGATGATCTCGACGGCCCAGCGGGGCAGGCCGAGCACCCGACCCGTCGCCCTGGCCTCGTCCGCCTTCTGGGCATAAATGGTCCTGGTGGACGCCATCTTCAGGATCGCGGCCGCCTCCTTCGCCGCCGCGCCGTCCACCACGTCGGACAGATGGTGGACGACCGCCACGAAGGACAGGCCGAGCCGTCGGCCGAACTTCAGCAGCCGCTGGAAGAGCTGGGCCACGAACGGGCTGTTGATGATGTGCCAGGCCTCCTCG
This sequence comes from Streptomyces sp. NPDC005648, assembly GCF_040605395.1. Taxonomy (NCBI): domain Bacteria; kingdom Bacillati; phylum Actinomycetota; class Actinomycetes; order Kitasatosporales; family Streptomycetaceae; genus Streptomyces; species Streptomyces sp. NPDC005648. The sequence continues at coordinate 2,512 of NZ_JBEXCS010000158.1, forward strand.
ACCAGGAAGATGCGCTTCTTCCGGTCGGGGCGGATCCAGGTGTGCTCCAGCCATACGCCGACGATCGCCATCAGGATCGGCATGGCGATGGAGTTGCGGTCGATGTGGGACAGGTCGAAGACGATCAGCGGCGCGTCCAGGTCGATGCCGACCGTCGTCGGGCCGTCGAACATGCCCCGCAGGTCACCGTCGACCAGCCGGTCCAGGACCAGGGCCACGTCCAGTCCCCACGCCCGTACGTCCTCTATGTCGACGTTCATCGCCTCGGCGGACTCCGGCTCGGGGTGCCGTAGCTGCTCGACGATGTCGGTGAGGATCGGCTGGCGTTCGACGATCGTCTCGTTGACGTAGGCGTGCGCGACCTTGAGGGCGAAGCCGGAGCGTTCGTCCAGGCCGTGGCCCATCGCCACTTCGATGATCGTGCGGAGCAGGGCCAGCTGGCCCGTCGTGGTGATCGCGGGATCGAGGGGGTTGAGGCGGATTCCGTGGTCCAGAGCCGCTGTCGGGTCGAGCCGGATGGGGGTTATCCCCAACTCCTCCGCGATCAGGTTCCATTCGCCGACCCCGTCCTCGCCCTGCGCGTCCAGGACGACCACCTGGCGGTCGCGGAAGCGGAGCTGGCGCAGGACGTACGTCTTCTCCAGCGCCGACTTGCCGTTGCCGGACTCGCCGAGGACCAGCCAGTGCGGGGCCGGGAGCTGCTGGCCGTAGAGCTGGAAGGGGTCGTAGATGTAGCCCTTGCCGGAGTACACCTCGCGGCCGATGATCACGCCCGAGTCGCCCAACCCCGGTGCTGCGGTGGGGAGATAGACCGCCTGGGCCTGGCCCGTGGAGGTGCGCACCGGGAGCCGGGTCGTCTCGACCTTGCCGAAGAGGAAGGCCGTGAAGGCGTCGGTGAGGACGGACAGCGGATCCCGCATGCTATGGCCCCTACCTTCGAATGCCGGTGGCGAACGGGAGTGTGTTCACGAAGGCGCGGTGGTGCTCGCGGTCGCACCACTCCAGCTTCAGATACGACTTTCCGGCCGAGGCCCGGATGGTCCGCTTGTCGCGGGCCAGGGCCTCGGGGGAGCGGGAGGAGACGGTGATGTAGCCGACCAGGTTGACGCCGGCCGCGCCGCTCGCCAGGTCCTCGCCGCGCTGGTCGAGGCGGTTGTGGGCGGCGACGTCGCGGGGGTCGACGGTGCGGTTCATCTTGGCGGCCCGGCTGGCCTCCGCCTCGTCGTTGGTCTTCTCGGTCAGCATGCGTTCGATGGCGACCTCGGTGGGTTCGAGGTCCATGGTGACGGCGACCGTGCGGATGACGTCCGGGGTGTGGACGAGCAGGGGCGCCAGGAAGTTGACGCCCACCGGAGTCATCGGCCATTCCTTCACCCAGGCGGTGGCGTGGCACCAGGGCGCGCGGGTGGACGACTCCCGGGTCTTCGCCTGGAGGAACGTCGGTTCCATGGCGTCGAGTTCGGCCGGCCAGGCGTTGCGCTTGGTCATCGCCTGGATATGGTCGATGGGGTGGTCGGGGTCGTACATGGAGTGGATGAGGGAGGCGAGCCGGCCCTGGCCGAGCGGCTGCCGTACCCGGATGTCGGCCTCCTGGAGGCGCGAGCAGATGTCGGTCAGCTCGCGGGCCATGACGACCGCGAGTCCCGCGTCCCGGTCGACCTTGCGGCCGCCGGCCGGGCGGGCCGCGCGGGCCATCGCCTGCGCCTCGGCGGCTAGTTCGCGGCTGTAGTGCATACAGGCGACGAGGTAGGCGCGATGCTGCTCGCTGCTGGTGGAGACCATCGACTGCAGCTGGTCGTACGACGTCTGCAGCCACGGCAGTGACTTCTCGTCGCCGCGCAGGGCCACGTCCTTGGCGTGGGCGTCGGGGTCGGCCGGCAGGGTGCGGGCGAGCATCTGCAGACGGGTGACGAAGCCGTCCCCGTTGGCCACGTGCTTGAGGAGGGTGCCGAAGCGGTCGACGAGGGCTTCCTGGTCCTCGGAGTCGCGCAGGCCGACGCCGGGCCCCTCGATCTCGATGGCGGCGGTGACCGTGCGGCGGTCGGCGTGCAGGAGTACGGCGATCTCGTCGGGGCCGAAGGGGGCCGCGAGCCAGCTGATGCGGCCGATGCCCGGCGGCGGGCCGATCTCGATCTCACGGCCGTCGAGGCGGGTGCCGGCCTCCATGACGCCGGAGCGGTACAGGGTGCCCTGCTTGAGGGTGCGCTTGTAGCTGCGGTTGATCTCGAACCACTTGTAGAACGTGCGGTGCTTGTACGGCACGTAGACCGCCATCAGCGCCAGCAGCGGAAAGCCCATCAGCAGCACGATGCGCAGGGAGAGGACGGGGACGAGGAGCCCGCACATCATGCCGAGGAACGCGCCCACGATGATCAGCGCGATCTCGCCGGACTCGCGGTTGCGGCCGACGATCGCGTTCGGCCGGGCGCGGCCGATGAGATATGTACGGCGGGGCGTGACCGGATGGGACAGGTGGGACTCGGTCGTCAACGCCCTTCACCTCCCGTGCGGTTGGTACTGCTGTTGCGGCTGTTGCTGGCGTGCGGGGTGTTCACCGGGCTCGACGAACGGGGCGCGGGTGCGGCGGAGGGGACAGATCCGCCGCCACCACCGTTCGAGGAGCGGCTGCTGTGGGCGGCGACGCCGCCGCTGGCCGGGTTGGCCGGGCGGGGGCCGCCGCCGGAGGACGACTGGCCGCCGCCCCCGTTGTCGTTGGCGCGGGCGCTGTGGGTCTTGATGCCCTGCGCGACCATGGTGGCCGGGGAGCTGATGACCGCGGCGGCCTTGCCCTCGGCGCCGGCCATGATGCGGTTGTTGCGGCCGCTGGCGATCTCGTCGCCGAAGCCGGGGACGAAGCGGTAGATCATCGCGCTGGCGAAGATGGCGAGCAGGATGATGGCGAGGCCGGAGACGACGGCGGAGAAGGAGTCCGGGCCGTTGTCGGAGGACAGGGCGCCGGCCAGGCCGAGCACGATGACGATGATCGGCTTGACCAGGATGACGGCGATCATGATGCCGGCCCAGCGGCGCACGTGGCCCCACAGGTTCTTGTCGACGAGGCCGGCGTAGACGACGGTGCCGAGGAGGGCGCCGACGTACAGCAGGGCCGCTCTGATGACGAGCTCCAGCCACAAGACGCCCGCGGCGAGGATGCTGACCAGGGACACCACGATCAGCATGATCGGGCCGCCACCGATGTCCTCGCCCTTGTTCAGGGCGCCGGAGAAGGTGCCGAAGAACGTGTCGGCCTGGTTGCCGGTGGTCTTGGCGAGGACGTCGGTGACGCCGTCGGCCGCGGAGACGACCGTGTAGAGGATCAGGGGGGTGAAGGCGGAGGCCAGCACGGTCAGCCAGAGGAAGCCGACGGCCTCGGAGATGGCGGTGGTGAGGGGGACGCCCCGCACGGCCCGCTTGGCGACGGCCAGCAGCCACAGGAGCAGCGTGAGGATCGTGGAGGCGGCGAAGACGACCGCGTACTGCTGGAGGAACTTCTCGTTGGTGAAGTCGACGCTGGCGGTGTCCTTCACGGCCCCGCTGAGCTTGTTGATGGTCCAGGAGGCGGCTTCGGCGCAGCCCTTCGCGAGGGAGGAGAGGGGGTCGAGGGTTGAGGTCGGGTCGTTGTTGATCGACCCGCCGCTCTGTTTGGTGTTGCGGTCGCTCTCGCACAGGGACCGGGCGGCTCCGGTGATGAGCCGGCAGGCGTCGTCGCCGGAGCTCGGTGACGGGGTGGGCGAGGGCGCGGCGAAGGCGTTGCCCGCCAGGAGCACGACCGTCGTCTGTACGGCCGTCAGCGCGGCGGTGAGCTTGAGTACGCGGTGCTTACCGGGCATAGGTGAACCCTCCGTACTCCTGGACGGCTTTGGCCATCTCGTCGGCGCTGGAGGCCTTGTCGTCACCGGGGACGGGTGCCGGGCCTGTCTTCTGGGACTGGGTGACGATCTTCCAGTCGCCGCCGGCCCACTGGAGCTGGACCGTGTTGGTGAACCAGCTGTTGGTGACCGGGTTGGTCGAGTTCACGCCCGCGAGTCCCAGGAGGCCGCTGCACCAGACCTCGACGGTCGCGCTGTCGGCCGAGGACGCGGTGACCTTGGTGCCGATCGGGCTCGTACGGGAGACGAAGGTGAAGCCCTGTGGGGTGGAGCCGTTCTCGTTGAGTCCGACGCTCTTGTTGAACGCGGGGCTGTACGCGGTGTCGAGTTCCTTCTGGAAGTCGGCGAGCTCGGCGGGGGCGATGACGGTCGCGAGGATGGCGTCCCGCTTGGTCTTGTCGAACATGTCGGCCGAGCCCAGTGCCACCGCGTAGTTGGCGGCGGCGCTCTGGGCCCCCTGCTGGTCGTGCGCGTACCCGGTCGCGATCGCGTCCGACTTGCCCGTCACCGGCTTGGTCCCGCTGGCCGCGGTGGACGAGCTCTCGGGCTTGCTCCCGCCGTTTCCGTCGGACGAAGAGGAATCGTCTCCTCCGCGGTTCGCGAATGCGATCGCCGCGATGAGGAGGACCACGACCCCCACCACCGTGACCAGACCTCGGGACGACGAGCGGCCGCCTCTGCGGGCGCCGCCGTACACGTCGCCACCGCCCGCGTCGGGCAGTCGGGTGCGGGTCTGGCCCGTGCCCCCGTAACCGCCCGAGCCCTCGCGCTCGTCGTCGAGACTCATGCCGCGTACGCCCTCTCCACCTCGTAGACATACGACGGTAGCCGTGCTGGAAGCCGCGCGGGCGCGGTGTGGTGACTCGACATCAGGGAAACGCAACCTCAGCCGGTGGGCACGACGGGCGGGTGGGGTAGGAGGGCCGGAGAGAACGCCTGCTAGACGGCCATGCCGTACACGATGGTGAAGAGCGTGCCCAGTGAGCCGATGATGAATACGCCCGTCAGACCGGCGATGATGAGGCCCTTGCCTTGTTCCGCGCTGAAGGTGTCGCGGAGGGCGGTCGCGCCGATGCGCTGTTTGGCCGCACCCCAGACCGCGATGCCGAGGCAGAGCAGGATGGCCACCGCCATCACGACCTCGATCATCACCTTGGCCTCGTTGCCCAGGCTGCCGAAGGGGCCCCAGTCCGGAGCGATCCCGCCGATGATGGTGTTGATGTCTCCCTTGTCGGCCGCAAAGAGCATGTAAGTCACCGCCCCTGGTGGGTAGTTCCGCAGTTCCCCCTGCGGGTGTGCAGAGGTCAGGCTCATTCTCGCCGACAATGCCGCCGTCGTATGTCGACTTGACGTCATTGGTTGGCGGGTTTCGTACGAATGGAACGTACGGTCACTCTGTGTATCACGGCAGGTCACGCCGGGCAATGAGGCCTGAGCGGAACCAGTCGTGTGGTTCCGTCGTTGACCCCTTCCATGACCTGCGCCGTTTCTGACGGCTGATCGGGTGAGTGGTCGAGACGATGTTCTCACGGCGGTGGTGAGGAAAAGGTGAGCGGGCCCCGGCAACCACCGGGGCCCGCTCGCTTTCCGAGGCGGTGTCAGTTGGCGAACGCCGCGATGCCCTCCGGCGTGCCCCAGCCCGTCGGACCGTCGTAGCCGGTCTCGGCGGTGCAGAAGTACGCGGTCGAGCAGGAGCCGTTGTAGCCGCTCGTCACGTCGTTGAGGGACGAGGTGCCCGCGTAGTCGTAGGGGTACTGCGCCGGGTAGGTGCCGCTGACCGGGTTGCCCGCCAGGGCGTAGACGCCCGCGATGATCGGGGCGGAGACGCTGGTGCCGCCGAAGGTGTACCAGCCGGCGGTGACGCCGTAGGAGTCGTAGACCGCGACGCCGGTGGCGGGGTCGGCGACCGCGGAGACGTCGGACTCCATGCGCTTGGTGCAGCCGGTGTCGGTCTGCCAGCTCGGCTTGGCGTCGTACGCGGAGCAGCCGGAGCCGGTGCCCTCGGTGCTGGAGGTGCGCCAGACCGACTCGGTCCAGCCGCGGGAGTTGGACGAGGTGGACAGGGCGGTGCCGCCGACGGCCGTCACGTACCGGGAGGTCGCCGGGTACTCGGCGCCGTAGGCGCTGTCACCGGCGGAGACGGTGATCGCGACGCCCGGGTGGTTGTAGTACGAGGTGTCGTACGACGTCTGGGAGGAGGACTCGGAGCCGCCGTAGCTGTTGGAGACGAACTTGGCGCCGAGGGTGACGGCCTCGTTCTCCGCGGTGCCGAGGTTGGCGTAGGAGGCGCTGGAGGCCTCGACGAGCGTGATCTTGCAGTTCGGGCAGATCGCGGAGGCCATGTCGAGGTCGAGGGAGATCTCCTCGGCCCAGCCGGAGTCGCTGGAGGGCAGCGAGGTCGTCGAGCCCGTCTGGCTGACCTTCTTGAAGCAGCCGTTGGCCGTGGTGCAGGCGGACAGGCCGTAGTACGAGCGATAGGTCGCGAGGTCGGCCTCGGCGTTGGGGTCGTTGTACGCGTCGACGATCGCGATGGTCTCGCCGGAGCCGTTGGAGGCGGCGGCGGAGGTCAGGCCGTAGGCGGCCCGGAGGTTGGTCGGGCTGTAGCCGGAGGGCGTCGAGGCGTCGGCTGCCTTCGGGGTGATGCCGGTCTTCTTGGCCTGCATCTTCTGGAAGGCGGTGAGGCCGCCGGTGACACGGTAGGACTTGCAGGTGAGGTCGCCCTTGTGCTTGGGGGTGGCACAGGGGGTAGAGACGTAGGTCACCTTGGTGGACGCGGTGGTGGCCGCGTCGGCCTGTACGGCGGTGCCGAAGCCGCTGAGCAGGAGTGCGGCGGTGGCGGCCGCGGCGGTGCCCACGCGGCGCCAGACGCCTCTGTGAGAGGGGCTGTTGGGGGTGGTGGTACGCAAGGTGCAGCCTCCTGAGTGGGGTTGAAACAGGGGCGGTGCGGGTGCGTGTGGGCGGCGGCCCGCCAAGACCATCTCTTGTTGAGTACGCGACAACCAGACCCGTTGTGGAATCCTGACTTCCGGCTTACCGAAACCGGTCTGGGCTTTTACTCAACACACAGGCTTCTCACGGGTGTTGCACGGGTTACCGGTGACCGGGGCGCTCAGAACAGCCAGACGCCGAAGGCGGCGATCGCCCCGCCGAGGACCAGGAAGACGCCTGCCATGACGGCGATGGGCCGCAGCTGCCGGCGCCGGCGGTCCGGGGTGAGACCACGCCAGGTGGTGATGCCGGCGTACAGGCCGATGACGGCGATCGCGGAGCCGACGACCACGGCCGCCAGCCCGAAGAACCGGCTCCAGGTGTAGGGGTGGGCCGGGTTCGGGGTCCATACGGCCGCGAGGTCGAGGACGGTCGGAGGGATCACTTGTCGTTCTCGTTCTTCGTCAGGTCCTGGATGTCCGACTCGATGCCGGAACCGGCCGCGTAGACACCGGTGTTGAGGGTCGTGCCCACGGTGTTCTTGAAGGAGGCGTCGGCGAGCTCGCCCTGCTCGCTCAGGTGCTCCCCGCCGAGGCTGCCGTGCTCCTCCAGCGCGTGGTTGACGCCGTGGTTCTGGGCGTTGCCGAAGGCGCCCGTGGCCGCGTTGGTGAGCGCGTCCTGGCCGATCGTCGAGGGGTCCTGGCCGGCGATCAGGTCGGCGCTGAGACCGCCCGCCACATTGCCGGCCGCGCCGTTGACCGTGGTGCCGAGGAGTCCGTCGCCGCGCAGGATGTCGCCCATCGTGCCCTCCAGGCGCCCTCCCGCGGTTCCGGCGACCGCGGTGAAGGCGGCCGTACCGGCGGCCGCGCGGCTGCCGGAGGTGAGGTCGTCCCCGACCGTCACCGGCTGGCCGTGGACCGCCTGGTTGGCCATCAGACTGACCGAGTCGGCGGTGAAGTTGGTGACGAAGCTCTCCGCGCCCTTCTTGGCGAAGCCCGCGGTGATCCTGGCCACCGTCGTCAGCACCTTCTCCAGGGTGGCGGCCGTCTCCTCGCTGAGCTCGGCGAACTTCCCCAGCAGGGCGGTCACCTTCTCGGCCGCCGAGGTGAACAGCTTGACCAGGTCCACGATCCTCGCGACCCGGGTGGCCACGGCCGTGTTGGCGACGAGGTCGGAGAGGAAGCCGGTGAAGAAGGACAGCGCGGCACCGGCGATCTCCATCTCGGCGATCTCGACACAGATGTCGATGATCTCCTCGTTGATCCCGTCGATCTCGGTGGCATAGGCCCGCAGCCCGTCGGCCACCTGGTGGAAGTTGGCCGCGACCTGCTTGATGACCTGCTTCTGCTCCTCCCAGTGCCGCTCGAAGGCGTCCCGGGCCTCGCCGTGCCAGCCCTGCTTGTCGACGCCCGCGATCGCCACGTCGAGGGCGTGGACGACATCGAGCAGCTCGTTGCCCATGGTGTCCCAGGCACGGGCCATGGTCCGCAGGGTGTCGCCGTTGCCGCCGGGGAGTTCCACACCGAAGGCCTGGAGGATGTCCAGCACCTTGCCGTCGATCCAGCTGTTGACGCTCATGCCGGAGCCGCCCCCCTCCGGGCCGCGTCCTGGAGGTAGCCGACGGCGGTCCGGTCGGAGTCCGTGTAGTTGGTCGCGTTGACGCGCAGCCGGTCCCCGTCGCTTCCGAGCACGTCCGGAAGGCTCCCGAGCGCCTTGACCGTGTGGTCGAGCAGCTGCTGGTACTTCTGGGCCGCGCCGTCGCAGACACCGAGCAGGCCGAACGCCTGCCCGATCTCGGAGGCGCTCGCCGCGAACTCCCCGACCGGCTTGGCCAGGTCCTTCGCCTCCCGGTCGAACTTGCCCGCCAGGTCCCTCAGTGTGTCGGGGTCGACACCGAACTGCCCGCTCATCCCGCTCCCCCGGTCGCGTATACGAACGTCCGACAGGGTTTCCCGGTCCACGGTCCTCCGGGAAGGGGTGATTACGTGCTCTAAGCACGGCCTGACGGAGACTTTGCGTCCCGTAGGCCAAGCCAATGCCCAGGAGTCACGGAACAGGTGCGGACCTCTACGTGATCCGGAACCCCGTTGTGCTGTGCACCGCTTCTCTGCGTGGCAGAACGGGAGAACGGGCCGCGGCCGGCTGCCGTGACCCGTTTCCCTTTTCTGCCGCCGAGGAGACCCCACGTCCTCCTCATTCAGGGCGGCTCCCCGTGACCCGACGGGGAGGTTCGTGCGCGGTCCGTCCGGTCGGCTCAGCTCGCCGAGAAGGCGTCCAGGCCCTCCGGGGTGCCCCAGCCGGTCGGGCCGTCGTAGCCGGACTTCGCGGTGCAGAAGTACGACGTGGAGCAGGTGCCGTTGCTGCCGCTGGTGACGTCGTTGAGGGCCGAGGTGCCGGCCGCGTTGTACGGGTACTGGGCCGGGTAGTCGCTGCTGCCCGGGGTGCCGGCGAGGGCGTAGACCGAGGCGATCAGCGGGGACGAGGCGCTGGTGCCGCCGTAGGTGTTCCAGCCGGTGCCGTCGGAGCCGTAGGAGTCGTAGACCGAGACGCCGGTCGCCGGGTCGGCCACCGCCGAGACGTCGGCGATCATGCGCTTGGTGCAGCCGGTGTCGGTCTGCCAGGACGGCTTCGCGTCGTAGGCGGAGCAGCCGGAGCCGGTGCCCTCGGTGGAGCTGGTGTTCCAGACGGACTCCGTCCAGCCGCGGCTGTTGGAGGACGTGGACAGCTTGGTGCCGCCGACCGCGGTGACGTAGCGGGAGGCCGCCGGGTACTCGGCGCCGTAGCCCTCGTCGCCCGCGCTCGCGGTGATGGCGACGCCCGCGTGCTTGTAGTACGAGGTGTCGTACGTGGTGTCGGAGGAGGACTCCGAGCCGCCGTAGGAGTTGGAGACGAACTTGGCGCCCAGCTTCACGGCCTCGTTCACCGCGGTGCCCAGGTTGGCGTCCGACGCCGACTTGGCCTCGACGAGGAGGATGTTGCAGTTCGGGCAGGTCGCGCTGACCATGTCGAGGTCGAGCGAGATCTCACCGGCCCAGCCGCTGTCGGCGGAGGGGAGGGAGGTCGTGGAGCCGGTCTGGGAGACCTTGGTGAAGGGGTCGGTGTGTCGCCGCCGCGGACCTGGCTC